>CAYZKY010000058.1:0-34085 GCA_964478815.1 uncultured Verrucomicrobiota bacterium | reverse complement strand
CGTCCTCAAACTCTTCTCCTTACACCACTCTAAGTACAAACTTGTCGGATGAACCTGTAAATTTGGGGGGGAGGGGGCAGGCCAAGCGGCGGATTTTTTTACGGAAACGATTGGGCCAGAGGTAGTTGCGTGAAAAATAGAGTGGGCAAGAGGTGTGTAAATAGCGTGTAAAGGGTGTGTAAATCTGTGTAAATGGGTGTGTAAGTGTGTGTAAATCGCTGTGTAAATCTGTGTAAATGCACTGGTCCCGGCGTGTAAATCCTCCGGGCGGAAGGCGGGTCTCAGGGGCCAGGCAGGCGGGATGCTGAGGAGCGAGCGCAAGCCCAAGGAGGGCATGGAGAGGCCGTGGGCGTAAACAGTTACCACTGTCGGCGGGTCATTGGGAAACGGAGCGGTTCGAGTCAGAACGGCCCCGGTTCGCAATGACGCCTCGGATTGAGTCGTCATACCGTGACGTTGCCACAGGGGATGGGATGCGGCAAGGCGGAGATCGCCGCCGGGCGCGATTTTTCCGGCGGCGGGTAACTGCGGCACAAAAAGTCGCATCCTCCCGGCGGGACATCCCGTCCGGTCGTACTCGGGGGCTCGGACGCAGGCCGGCGAACGGCCAGAATTGGAATGGAATCGGGCGGTGGGCAAGGGCCACGCCCCACTGGGCCGATTGGTTTATATGCAAGTCGTTTATGGTTATATATTTATTATATCATCAGCCTTGTTTTCCGAGTGTAAATGCGCGTGTAAATGTTGTACAACTGTCGTGTAAATCCAGGCAAGAGTGGTGGCCATGCATGCGATGGGGATTCGCATCGGGCCGGGAAGGAGCGGGTCATAGAGTTGGGACAATGACGGGCGGGAATAGAGGCGCACGCGAGGTTTCCGTCTCGTTCGCCAGAAGCGGAAAAGGGAAAGTGTTCGAAAGATTCGGGAAGGAAAAGCGCTCACGACGACGTATTAGTGACACGTTCCGTCCGCACACACCTCGCCGTTGCTAACACCTCATTCGCATATGGAGGGGAGGAGAGAAAAAACGCGGGAAATGATGGAATGTGTCTAGACAAAAAACGACTAGACAAATCTTGAATTGTGCTCAACCATCAGGCCATGTCCGATTCGAGCTTTGCAAACTGGCTGAGAAGCCTTCGTGAAAAACAGAGCGCTCCGCTCCGCATCGTCGCAGCAGCGACAGATTTGGATTCCACGCTCCTGAGCAAAATTGAACTCGGCGACAGATTGCCGACCGACGCCCAAGCCGAAGCCCTTGCAAGCTACTACAAGATTCATGTCGAAGAGATGCGCCGCCGCGTCGTGGCCGGCCGCATCATGCAGCAGTTTGGCGATGACCCTGTGCTCTACGACGCCATTTCGATTGTCCGCGAAGAAGCGGGAGCATCCGTCGGGACATTTCCCACGGCCAAGCCGGTGAACTACCGCGCCAAACGCCGCCCGGCGCGCTGAATTGCCAATCCATTCCCGCCATGCCAAAGAAAACCAAATCCGAAACCGAAACGCCCGCCGTACCTGCGGAACTCAAGCCCGGTTTCATCGCGGACTTCATCAGCGGCGTGCCGGTGAAAGACACACCCGAGGAGCGCGACGCGGTGCAGATTTTCTCCCGCCGCCTCGTTGAGGACTACGGCTACCCCAAGGAACTCGTCCAGACCCGACCGCAATATCGTGTTCGCAAGCGCCCGTCGGACGAGGAGAAATCCTATCCGGTAGACATCGCGGTTTTTCGCGGAGAGATGAAAATCGAAGGCCACCTTTTCATGGTCGTCGAGTGCAAGAAAAAGACCCGCAAGGACGGCGTCGTGCAACTCAAGCTCTACCTCGACATGTCCGCCGCCGAGGTTGGCGTGTGGTTCAATGGCGATGAGCACGAATACTTGCGCAAGATCCATCACAAAGACGGCTCGCGCACTTACCAGACGCTCCCTGCCATTCCGCGCCACGGCCAGCGTATCGAGGACATCGGCCTGTTCAAGCGCAAAGACCTCAAGAAGCCGTCGAACCTCAAGGCCGTCTTCCGAGACCTCCGCAACCACCTCGCCGGCATGACCACGGGCATCACCCGCGATGAAGCGCTGGCGCAGGAAATCATCAATCTGCTCTTCTGTAAAATCCTCGATGAACAGGATACTGGGCCGGAGCAGACCGTGGCGTTCCGCGCGGGGGTTGAAGAAAGTTCCCAAGCTGTTCGCAAGCGAATCCTTGATCTGTTCGAGCGAGTGAAAAGAGCGACGTTCCGGGACGTTTTCGACGATGAGCAAACCATCAAACTCGATGCGGAAAGCCTCCGTTATGTTGTCGGTGAATTACAGAATTACTGTGTGATGGATGCCGACCGGGATGCCATCGGTGATGCTTTTGAGGTTTTTATAGGACCAGCTTTGCGCGGTGCTGAGGGACAGTTCTTTACGCCACGAAACGTCGTGAACATGGTGGTTGGGATGCTTAATCCGCAGCCCGGCGACCGCATTATCGACCCCGCCTGCGGCTCCGGCGGTTTTCTCATCGGAGCTTTGGATCACGTTTGGGCTGCGTTGCGTGCCGAGGGCCGTCAAAAGGGTTGGAGTCAACGCCAGCTTGTAAAACGCGAAGTCGAGGTAGCCACCGACTGTTTTCGTGGTGTGGATAAGGACGCTTTTCTGGCGAAGGTGACAAAAGCATACATGGCGTTGGTGGGCGATGGCCGCGGAGGGATTTTCTGCGCGAATTCGCTGCAGCGCCCAGATGAATGGCCCGGCTCGATGGATGGGGCGTGCTGCCTTGGTTCGTTTGATTTTGTGATGACCAACCCGCCTTTCGGGAAAGAAATCGTAGTAAAGGGCGCAGCCACACTTTCGCAATTTCAGCTCGGCCGGAAATGGAAGCGAAACCGCGAAACGAAGCAGATGGAGCAGACCAGCGACCTGCACGAGCAGCATCCGCCGCAACTCTTGTTTTTGGAGCGGAGCCTCCAGTTGCTAAAGCCGGGCGGAAAACTCGGAATCGTGCTGCCAGAAAGTTTGCTCGGTAATCCTTCCTACGAACATCTGGGCATTTTCTTGAAGCAGCGATGCACCGTCGAGGCCGTGGTCACGCTGCCTGAATCGCTTTTTAAAACGAGCGGCAAAGGCGGCACTCACACCAAGGTCTGCGTCCTCATCATCCGCAATGAATCGTCGGAAAAGTCACACCGTATCTTCATGGCCGAGGCCAAATGGTGCGGGCATGACTCGCGCGGCAATCCCACCTTGCGCCGCGAATCCACGGGCGAGATGGTTTTACTGGATGACATTCCGACCATTCTTGAACGCTATAGGCAACTGAGTGCGGGGGCACACCATCCGGCAAGCCATCTTGGTTTCCACCTGCGTTCGGATCAGGTGATGAACGGAATCCTTGTGCCGAAGTACTACGCACCGGAAATCAAACAGGAGCAGGAACGCCTGGCGATCACTCACGATTTTCTCTCAGTCCAACAACTAGTGGATGAGGGCATCCTGTTGGTGAATACCGGAATCGAAATCGGCAAAATGGCTTATGGCACGGGGAAGATTCCATTCATCCGCACATCGGACATCTCCAACTGGGAAATCAAAGCGGACTTCAAGCATGGAGTTAGCGAGGATATCTACGAAGAAGAAGGGCGCAAGCTCGACGTTCAGGCCGGAGACGTTCTGCTGGTGCGGGACGGAACGTATCTCATCGGCACATCGGCCATCGTGACTCAAAGCGACCTGCCGATGCTATTTCAAAGCCACTTGTATCGCTTGCGCGTGCTCTCACCCGAAAAGCTTAACCCGTGGCTTTTGTTCGCGAGCTTGAATTCGCCGATGGTGAAACGACAAATCAAAGCCAAGCAGTTCACGCAGGATATTATCGACACGCTTGGTCGACGGCTTTTTGAGATTCAACTGCCATTCCCGAAGGATAAAAAACAACGTGAACAGATCGCGAGGGAAACGCAGCGCATCATCGAAACAAGGATTGAACTGAGGAATCAGGCGAAGGCAGTTACCTTGGCCGTTGAGGGGCTGTCCAATGAAACAGAGTGGAACGATTTCATCGACTAGTCTGCCCCCCCCCTGCCCCAAGTCTGGAAGGATAAGATTTACGCCGAGTAGTCGAGATAGACGGTCTTGAGCTTGGAGTAGAACTCGATGGCGCCGGCGCCTTGTTCTTTGAACGAGTCGGTGCTGGATTTTTTGACGCCGCCGAAGGGGGCCTGGAGGGCGAGGCCGGTGGAGATCTGGTTGACCTTGACGACGCCGACTTCGATGCGCTCGGTGTAGAGCAGGGCTTTCTTGAGGTCGCGGGTGACGAGGGAGGCGGAGAGGCCGACATCGACGCCATTGGCGACGCGGAGGGCTTCGTCGAAATCGCCGACTTCGATGAGGGCGATGACGGGGCCGAAGACTTCTTCGCGGGCGATGCGCATGTCGGGGCGGACCTTGCCGAACAGCGTGGGCTGGAGGAAGTAGCCGTGGGCAAGATCGCCGCCGGTGAGGCGGGCGCCGCCACAGAGGAGTTCGGCTCCTTCCTGGCGGGCGATTTTGATGTAGTTCAGGTCGCCGTCGAGTTCCGGCTGGCTGACGGCGGGGCCCATCTCGATGCCGGGGGTGAGGCCGTTGCCGACCTTGAGGGCGTTGGCCTTGGCGGCGATTTTTTCGGCGAGGGGGGCGGCGACGCTCTGCTCGACGATGACGCGGCTGGTGGCGGTGCAGGCCTGGCCGGTGAGGCCGTAGCCGGCGCGGACGATGAGATTGGCGGCGAGATCGAGATCGGCATCGGCGAGGACGATGGTGGGGTTTTTGCCGCCCATTTCCATTTGGGCGCGGGCCATGCGGGGGGCGAGCTGCTGGTAGATCTGCTGGCCGACTTTGTAAGAGCCGGTGAAGGAGAGGGCGACGACGGCGGGGTGGGCGGCGAGTTCGCCGCCGACGGAACGGCCATCGCCGGTGACGATATTGAGCACGCCTTTGGGGAGGCCGGCTTCGTGGAGGGCCTTGGCGAGTTCGAAGGAGAGGGCGGGGGCTTGCGAGGCGGGCTTGAGCACGGCGGCGTTGCCGCAGACGAGGGCGGGGGCGAGCTTCCAGGCGGGGATGGCGATGGGAAAATTCCAGGGGGTGATGAGGCCGACGACGCCGAGGGGCTGGCGGGTGGTGTAGAGGAGGTTGCCGGGGAGGTCGTGCGGGATGGTCTGGCCGCCGAGGGTGTAGCTGAGGCCGCCGAAGAAGCGGAAGATATCCACGGCGCGCTGCACTTCGCCGGTGCTTTCGGCGAGGGTTTTGCCTTCCTCGCGCGTGAGGAGTTCGGCGAGTTCCGCTTTGCGGCTTTCGAGGATTTGGGAGGCTTTGCCGAGGACGCGGCCGCGGGCGACGGAGGTCTGCCTGGACCAGGCCGGGAAGGCGGCCGCGGCGGCTTCGATGGCGCGGCGGGCATCCTCGGCGCCGCCGGCGGGGTAATCGGCGACGGTTTCGCGGGTGTCGGCGGGGTTGAGGTTGGCGAAGCGCCGGCCCGTGCTGGATTCGACCCATTCGCCGGCGATGAAATTCTGATAGTGACGCATCGGGAATGTTTTGCCCGCGCCGGGGCCGGAGCGCCACGCATTTTTTGATCGCGGCTTGATCGCTTCTTGATCGGCCAGGCCCGGCCGAGCTAAGTTCGGGAATGCCGAAACCGTTGGAGTTGGGATTGAAGGAGGGGGATCGCGCGCCGGAATTCAGCGCGGAAGCGAGCGGCGGCGGAACGATTTCCTTGACGGAGCTAAAGGGGAAGCCGGTGGTGCTCTACTTTTACCCGAAGGACGACACGCCGGGTTGCACGAAGGAGGCGTGCGGATTCCGGGATGGGTACCAGGATTTCGCAAAAGCGGGCGCGGTGGTGCTGGGGGTGAGCACCGACCCGGTGAAGTCGCACGACAAGTTCGTGAAGAAGTTCAAGCTGCCGTTCCGCCTGCTGGCCGATCCTGAGCAGAAGATCGTGCGGAGTTACGGGGTGTGGGGCGAGAAGCAGTTCATGGGGAGGAAGTACATGGGGACGCACCGGGTGACTTTCCTGATCGGCGGGGACGGGCATATCAAAAAGATCTGGCCGACAGTGAAGCCGGAGGAGCATGCGGCAGAGGTGCTGGCGGCGATCCAGGCGATTTAGAGTCGAGTGTTAGCATTATCCGGTTCCAAGGCGTCCGGCTTGTCGCAACAGGCAGCCCAAGTTAAGCTGAGGCCATGACCGCGACACTCAAGATCGAGGTGGAGTCGGAAATGCTTCGTCTGGCGGAGGAGGCTGCGGAAGCGCAGCGGACCACTGTACCTGAATGGGTCACCCACCAGTTGAAGATGATGGCCAGCAACTGGGAAGACAGCCGGGCCGGCCGCACGCCGCTGACGGATGCGTTGCGCGGCGCCATGAGTTTGCCTGCGGGATTCAAGACGCGGCCATTCCTGGAGGCAGAACTGGAAGCACGGCATGGAGTCCAAAGATAAGGTTTTCCTGGACACCAATGTCGCGCTGGATTTTCTAGCCGATCGACAGCCATTCGCCGAGTCCGCCCACCGCTTGTTTGCCCTGGCCGAGATGGATCGGCTGACTCTCTGCGTTTCCTCGCTGACTTTTAGCCACCTGTATTACCTCTTGCGCAAATGGCGCGGGCATACCGCAGCGCTTGAATTGCTCGTGGCATTGGGGCGACTCGTTCGAATTTCGCCGGTGGGTGCCGCCGAAGTTCAAGCCGCACTTGGGTCAAGTTTCAAGGATTTCGAAGACGCACTGCAATACTTTGCGGCCCAGGCGGAAGGGGGCGTCACGGCCATCGTAACGCGGGACCACGATCACTACTCTGCGAGTAAGATAGAGGTTTTCCAGCCTGAGGAGTACCTGGTGAACCGAGGGATCGGTTAGCCCATCGGAGCGAGTTGCGCTTTTTCGAAGAAGGTGCGGCACTCCGCGACTAGCTGGCGATAGCGAGTTTCGGTGGCGGCGGAGAGGGGCCATTTGAGTTCGCCGGTGCGGAGGCCGCGGGCTTCCATGGCGGCGCGAACGTTGAGGGTGAAGGGGAGCGTGCCCATCAGGCGGCCCGCTTGCGCGCCGAGAGAACGGAGGGTGGCATCGTCGGTGCGGGAAATGATCTTGCCGTGCCAATCGCAGAAGACATCGGCCAAGGCGTTCGAGAGGCCGCTCACGGCACCGGTGGCACCGAGGGCCATGGCCTCGGCGAGGCGGGTCTCGCACCCGGTCATCAGGGCGAAGCCTCTCTGGCGGGCGAGTTCGCCGACCGGGCCGTGGTAATCGAAATCGGCGCCGCTTTGCTTGAAGGCGGCCAACGGAACCCGTGCGCCGACGGCGCGGACGAGATCGAGGCTCAGGGTTTTGCCGGTGACTTCGGGGAAATTGTAGAGGGCGAGCGGCAGGCCGATGGCTTCGGCGGCGCGAACGAAGAATTCGACGAGGTCAGGCTCGTCGCAGGGATAGAACCAGGGCGGAAGGATGGAGATGAACTGGGCTCCGGCGGATTTGGCGTGGCGGCCGAGGTCGATGACGGTGTGGAGGCGCACATCGCTGATATTGGCCATGACGGCCCGGCCGTTGGCGGCGGCGCAGATTTCCTCGAGGACCTGCTTGCGCTGGGCGAGGGTGAGATGGAGGAAATCGGCGGTGCTGCCCAGGGCCATGATGCCGTGGACGCCCTGGCGGAGGACCCAACTGAGATTGGCACGGAGCGCCGGGCGGTCGAGATCGCCCTGGCGATCCAGCGGGGTCCACAGGGCACAGAAAACACCGGAGAGCTCGGCTCGCATCGGGCGCGATTGTGCGCGAAAGCCGGGCGGGATGGCAAAAGCTTTCGTTGCGGCGGCGGCCGACGTTTGGACGACGGCGCAGCCGGAACCGAGCGGTCACCCATCCAACCGGCGCGACGCGCGGCGAATCAGCACCAGGCGGCTTCGAGGTCGGCGAGGGCGGGCCAGAGCGGCTCCAAATCAGGCTCCTGCACGGCGTACTGGCTGAACCCGGCGCGATCCGGGTAGCGCAGGAGCGCCAGGCGCAACCAGCCTTTCCCTTCTTCGAGGCGGCCGAGCACGGCGCAGAAACAGGCCATGCAGTAGGCCGCCCGCCCGCTCGGCGGGCCGGGGAGTTTCAGCCCCTTCATGATGGGGGCCAGCAGGGCGTAGGCTTGCCCGGTATCGCCGCGTTTGTGGATGGCCCACGCCCAGTTTTCCCAGCCGAAGTAGAGCTTCGGGAAACGGCGGGTGCAGAGTTTTCCGACTTCTGCCGCTGTCGACCATTGTCTAATGGCCACCAGTTGATCCCACCATTGCTGAGCCGAATCCACCAGGAACGCCGGCGCATCGCGGCCATCCGGCAAATGGGCGGTACTCGGTGTAGACAAACGGGTTGCGGCCAGGCAGGCCAATTTTCGAGATCGCAGACGCAACCGGGCTGCCGATCGTCTCATTGTCCTCATTTTCATCCGCACGCTCCTTGGTCGTGCCGTGTAAACTGCGGAGGTTAGGGGCTTCGCAGTCGATGTTCCCCAAGTGGTGACACGCCGATGAAACACGAAGTCGACCGCCGGTGGCAAGCAGAACTTATTAAAAAACTATTCAAAGACTATCCACCGGGATCCGCCGGTCCGGATTGGAGATGGGAGCCGTCATGGTGAGGGCGAAGGGCGGCGCAATCGATCGAGCAGGGGCCCGGCCGCAGCGTCCGCCGGGTTGAGTCGCAAGGCCCGTTCGAGGAAGGGCATGGCGCGGCTGGGCTGCCCCATGTTCGCCAGGAGGACTCCGAGGGCCGAGTGGGCTTTGGGATAGTTCGGGTCGATCTCAAGGACGGTTTCAAACGCCTGAACGGCGTCGTCCAGTTCGTCGATGGTCTGGAGGGATAGGCCGAGGTAGAAATAGGCTTCGGCATGTTGGCGATCGAGACGGATGGCTTGTTGAAAATGGCCGATCGCGTCTTCGAGGCGGCCGTTCGGGCCCAGCACCTTGCCCAGGGCGGTGTGAATGGCGGGATCGCCCGGTTCGGAGCGGAGCCGGTTTTCGTAAAAGGCGATGGTTTCCTCGTCGAACATCCTTTGCGCGGCGCGCTGGAGCAGGCGCGCGTCGGCCGGGGTATCGGGCATGACCTGGAGCCAGAGCTCCGCCATTTCGTCCGCGGATTGGGGACCGAACTGGACGCGGCGCGGCGGTTGATGCGGATTGCGGGGGTTGCCGGCGGAGTTGTCGTAGGTGTAGCGCATGGTGACCGCCGTTCCCGCCGGCAGCCGGATCGGCTGGGCGAACCGGTACTCGCCCTGCCAGTTGAAGTCCCAACGTTCGATCGTCAGCAGGGGCTGGCGTCCGCCGGGCGGCAGTTCGGCGAAGGCCTCGACGCGGCGGCCGAGGTAATGGAGGTGCGGCATGATGGCGAGCGCCTCGACGGCCACCGGCAGGCGGAAGGTGCGTTCGACCCGATGGGCGGCCTCGCCGGGAGGGATGTCGATCTGCTGCGACATGAGGCCGAGCAAGACGGGATTTCGAGACGGAGGCTCGGAGGTGAAGTAGAGGCCGAGGACCGGCTGGATCGATTCCGGCTTGCCGGTTCGCTGCAGGTGCAATTCGAGGACGAAATCCGTGTCGCTCTCCAACACCCAGGCGAGACCGGGGCCGGCGAAGGCCGGCACGGAGCCGGGAGCCCAGGCGAGCAGATGGCCGCTGGGATACTTGCCCGGCGAACGCATCCCGGCGAAGCCCGGCGCGGCATCCTCGGCGTCGAGCCGCCGGGATTGGCGGGTGGGGTCGAGCTTTACGCGAGCATGGTGGACGGCGCGGGTGCGCGGCTGGAATTCGAAGCCGCGGATGAACCGGCGCTGGGCTGGCGGGACGGGCAGGACGAAATTGCGATAGACATCGCGGCCCTCCGCACCGAGCAAGAAGGCTTCGGGCAGTGGCAGGATCAGGTCGGGCGGGCCGAGCTGCCAGCCCTCCGGAAAGCGTGGGAGCGGCGGCAGATCGGCGGGTGATCCCTCGAGAGTCCCTGCCGCTGCCCACGCCGCGAAGAGATCGATCTGCGCCGCCGTCAATCGGCGCGCGCCGAGGAAATCGACCGGGCCGGGTTCCGGGAGCCACGGCGGCATGGAGCGGCCGCGCGTCACCCGCGCCAGGTCCGACGCGTGCTTGCGCGCATCGGCGTAAGTCAGAAGGCTGAATGGTCCCGCCTGGCCCGGGCGGTGGCAGGGGGCGCAATGTTGGAAGAGGAGGGGTGCGATATCGCGATTGAAGGTCGGCTCCGCCCCGTGCAGCGACGGGATGAAGAGAGCGATTCCGGCCAAGAGGCCTACCAGCGGCCGGCGGGCGCGTCCCGAGGCCCATGCTCCTCCCCCTGCTTTCAACGCTGGCAACCGGTCCGTCATGGTCTGGCCACCAGATCACTCCCGCCGTGCGAAATGATCAAGCGGCAAGCGATGAGGCAGGCCCTAAGGGAGGGAGCAACCGGAGATGGGTGGCAGAGGCCATGTGTATGTCGTGAAAAGCCATTTCGATGGAATTTTTTTAGATATAAATAATTGATGGTAAATCACTTAGGTATAAAACGAGGCGGAATTTTGGTGTGTAAATCTTGTGTATTTACGTGTATTTTCGTGTACGCGGACGTGTATTTTTGTGTATGAACGTGTATCGGCAATTCCGGTGAAGACTGGGTGGTGGCGACAGAGGCGATGGAGGCTTGAGCCACCCTGGAGATAGGCATCTGGCTTGAGAGGCGGCTTGGCCGTCCAGTGCGAGCGGGTTCAAGGGAGGATTTTGCCCTGGAGTGCTACGGCACGACCTCAATCTTGAAGAGGAGCACGCTGCCCGAAGCGGGGGGGGTGATCGTGAATTTGCTCAGTTCGCTGGAAGCGCGGAGGAGCATCGTCTCTTGCCAGGTGCGTCCATCCGGGCTGGAGAGGATGCGGTAGGTCTTTTCCGCGACGGAGGGCCAGCTCAACTCGATTTTCCGGTTGGGCAGCAGGGCGAGTTCATGGACGACGAGTTTCGATTCGGGATCGACCGGATCCGTCCCGGCCACCCATTCGGCGTAGTCGGAGACGGTATCGTTGTCGGTATCGGTATCGAGGGTGCGATCCGGAGTGATCTCGCCAAAGGTGGTGGTTTCCCACTCGTCGGAAATGTGGTTCGCATTGGCATCGGGAAAGAGATACTGGCCGAGGAAGACCAGGGGCTTGTCGCCGGTCAGGAGATTGGTTTGCGGCGCGGGGGTGACATAGAACGGCACAGGGTGGAACGTGATGACGTATTCGCCCGCCAAGGCATTTGAGCGGACATAGTGCTGGCCGGAATAGCGGGTCGGCGTAGGGCCTTCGAGCGTGAAGCCACCCTGGGCGATGTTGTTCGTCACGCGCAGTGTGCCGCGCACGACATTCGTGACGGTGACCGCGATGTCATCGATGAGCCAGCCGGGGTGGACGCGGATTTCATCGATCGACAGATCGAACAGGGCGTATTCCCAAACAAATTGCACCACGCGGCCGATGTAGGGGGAAAGATCGAACTCCGCCTCCTCCCATCCGGCCGTGAAATCGTCGAAAGCGGCGAGAGTAATGGGCTGGGTTTGGGCGTTGGTGAAGAGGTAGAGCGCGCCACTCTCGAAGGTGGCATCGCCGGAGAGGAAATCGTAATTGTGCCAGAAGGTGAGTTTGGCGGTGTTCCCACCGGAGAGTTCGATGGCCGGGCTGATGAGAAAGGTGTCGACATAAGTATGCCCCGAGCCGTGGAGGTTGCTTCCCCAGGCTTTGGCCGGCGAATGCGCGGCGCTATCCAGGCTGTTGTTCGGCACGCCGAGTTCCCAGCTTCCCTCCGATTCCTCGCCGTCCTGCACCGACCAGGCGGTGGTATTCTCGAGATCGTCGGACCACGGTGGGAGGAGCGGCTTGAGCGTGCGGAACGTGTAGAGCTTGCCGTCGTTATCATCGATGACCGTATTGCCGGCGGCATCGCGGCTGACCACGCGATAGTAGTAGACGCGATCGGCAATGAGGGGTGACAGCGTGAGGCTGTGGGCGAACCCTGGGCTGGCCGAGTAAGCGGTTTTGCCCAGAAAGGTCGATTCGCCGAATTGCACCAGCGCGTCGGTGGGTTCGTCGACTTCCCACGAGACGATCGCGGCTTCGTAATCGATCTCGATCTCGATGTTGGAAATGGACGGCACGCCGGTGTCGATCTCGGCCAAGGCGCGCAACGGGGCGCTGGAACTCGCGTCCACGTAGAGCGCAACGATCAAGTCGCCGTCCTTGGCGGGCAGACGTCCGGGACCGCCCGGCTCGGCCGGATCGATCAACGTGATCGTGCCGCGGAATTGGCCGGGGATCACGGTCGGCCGCAAGGTCACCAACACGGGATTGGGCGAACTTTCGCTTTGGAACTGAACCGGGACTTCGCTCCACTGGATCAAATCCGAATCCGCGACCTCGACCGTGATCTGGCCCGGCACGGTGTAGGTGACTTCATCCAGCGAGATCGAGCCGATGCCGCTGACGCCGGGCGCGAGGAAGGTCAGCAGGTTCTTCAGCAAACTGGCGCGATTGTTGGGGGCAGGCCCTTCCTTCGGCACCGCTTCGAGCGGGAAACCCAGGAAAACGACCCGGCCGACGCCATCCCGGCCCGTTTTGGGATAGCGAAGACCTGCGACACGCCCCGATCCGGCATCGATCAGGATCGGAGCGGCATTGGTGGACGGCAGAAAGGTATCGCTCAAGTCCGGCCCGATGTTCGGGAAGAGCGGCTCCAATTCGAAGACGGGGAAATTCGAGTAATCGAGGGTCATCTCGATGCCGCTGGTGAGCGCTTCCAAATGCGAGGCTTCGATGGCGGGCACGCCGTGATCTTCGTCGCAATCGGCGCAAACCTCGAAGGGATCGGTATTCGGTTCGAACTCCACGACCTGCAACACATTGGTGCGAAAATCGACGGCCCCCACCCGGCTCAGCAAATCCATCGACGCGATGAAAAGCGATCCGCCGCGCTGCAGATAGGTCTTGAGCGTCGCCTGCTCCTTGGAGGCGATGCTGTTGCCGCTCTCCCAAAAACTGTCGTTGATTCGCCACATCACGACACGGAATGGCGCGAGCGCTTCGGAGGTCGGCATCCCTTCCGTCGCGACTTCCCAAACTTGATAACTGACACCGGTCTGATCGAGGGCATCGGTGTATTCCGTGACCGGGATGGGTTGGTCGTCCCGTCCCTCGGTCCCTTCCGTGTAGGTGTAGGCATTCACCAGCAGCACGGTGGCGGCCGGTTGGGCCATGAAGCTGAAGAGGGCGCCGTTGTTGTTGTTCGTGGCGGCGTTGCCGGCCTCGTCGAAGGCGACGACGTAGAAGAAATACCGCTGGCCCACGATGAGCTGGCCCAGGTTGACGCTGTGGTCGAGCGTGTAAATTCCGTTGGTCGCAACCGAAGCGAGATTGGCGTTCGTCCCGAAATGGACGGCGGAACGGGCGAGTTCATCCGTCTGCCAGAGCACCACTTCCTTGCCGAAACGATTGGTGACGCTGACGTTTCGGATGATCGGGGGCAGATTGTCGATGCGCGCGGTGCGGAGGTTGATCTCGACCGGGAAAGCATCTTCGTAGCGGAAGTGGATTTCATCGCCGTGGACGGCGTGGACCTGGCCATCGGGAACGACGGGGAGGGTGGCCAGTTGCACCGCGCCGGTGAACACACCGGAGGTTCCCGAGGGCAGGAGGGTCAAGACGATCGGCGTGCTCTGGCTGGTGCTGGTGACGCTGACGGTCGCGGAGGGCTGGCCGGCCAGATCGAAATCGATGAGCTTAACTTGCGCCGTGCCGGGCACGGCATACGCCCGGCGATCGAGCGACAGGATGCCCTGGCCGGGCAGCGGAAGGTCGCCGGAAATGACGAGCGCGAAATCCTGATCGATGGCCGGCGTTTCGCGCCGTGAATCTTCGAGGACCTTTCGGGCACGGACTCGCACCAGGTACTCGCCGGGTTCCGGCAAGGTGACGTAGATCCCTTCCACGTTATTGATCGCATCGGCCCCGGCGGCGTTCGGGACGGATTCGCCATTCAGAAACTGGTTGCCGCGGTAGACCGTGCCGTCGGGCGCGACGATCTCCAGGTCGAGATCGTTGACCAACGCCGGAATGGCGGGCGGGAAGCCCGGGACGTCGGTGTAGGCCATGGTGATCTTGAGCGGCTCGCCGCCGCCGGCCACGTAAAAGCGGCGTTCGAACAGCGCTCCCGAAGCGAGGAGATCGGTCTGGTCGAAAAACTGGAGCCGGCGTGCGTCGCCCATGAGGCGGGTAAGGTCGATGCGTCCCCAGCCTTCGTCATGGTTGGGGACGAAGGTCGTGCCGCTGCCGTTGTCCATATCCACTGCGGAATCGATCATGGCGGCCTTGACGAGCGCGGGCGAAGGGGTCTGGCCCTGATGCGTTTCGCGATAGTACTGCACGAAGACCGCCGCGGCGCCGGAGACTTGCGGCCCGGCCTGGCTGGTGCCGCCTTGGTACAGATAGAGCGGGGAGATGGGCGCCCAGGCATTTTCGTCGCCCGCGTAGGACGATTGGAGCGAGGCGATCCAGGTGCCGGGCGCGACGACATCCGGCTTGATGCGGCCATCCTCGCACGGCCCGCGGCTCGAGAAATCGGCCATGCTATCCTCGCCTTCGGCGTAGATCAGGAAATCGAACCGGTTGTTCTGCGAAGCCCCGGTGGCAATGACGTTTTTGGCGACGGCCGGGCTGCCGATGGTGTTCTCGCCGGGGCCGGCATTGCCGGCGGAGAATTCGAGGATATAGGGTTGGTCGCCGGGCGCGTTGGGATCGGCGTCGCGCACCAGCGCATCGAACTCCATCGCGCTAATGTCGTAACGGCCCTGCGTATCGTCCCCCCAACTATTCGAGCCGATTACGGCTCCGGCGCGGACGGCGTCGGTCGTCAGTTGGGCGAAGGATTCCGGGGCTTCGTAATTGCCGATGCCGTCGAAGATGCGCTGCGCGACGATGCGCGCGGCGGGCGCGACGCCCAGCCCGTAGAGATACCCATTCTCGTCCAGTTCGCCGGAAGCGCCGTTCCCGGCCACGATGCCGGCGACATGCGTCCCGTGGCTGTGTTCGTCCGACGCGTCTTCGAGCGTGCCGTAATGGAAAAAGGCGTCGACCCGTCCCGCCAGGTCCACATGCATCCCGTCGATTTCGCCGGTGTCCAGGCCGCTGTCCGCCACGGCGACCGTGACGCCTTCGCCATCGAACCCCAGCTCGTGGATTTCGGTTCGGCCATCCTCGTAGGCGCCCGCGACGATCTCCACCGCGATCCCGTCGACGAGCTTCATTTTCGGGGCGGCCTCGATCCAGACCACGGCGTCCGACGCGGCCAGGGCGTCGAGTTTCGCGGCCGGCAAGTCGCCTTCGAGCAAGCCGCCCAGCCGCGCCGCCGGCCGCTGCGAGACCCGGACGAACATTCGAGCCACGGCGCGGGCCTGCACGGGGCCGGCCGCGGGCGAGAGGAGCACGCGCACCTTGACCGAAGGACGATCCGGCAGGATCAATTTGCGGGCGCTGGCATCAATCTTGTATTCCGGCCGGTAGGGGCCGACCCAATGGACGAAGGGCCGCGCGCGCAACCCAGCGAGATTCACGCGCTGGAAGCTGGCCAGAAACGCGTCCTCCGGCACGGGCCGGATGAGGCGGACGCCGAGCGATTTGAGGGGAGCCTCCCAGGCCGCATCGAAGGTCCCGGCGAACTGGATCAAGTACAGCCCCGAAACCGGTTCAGCGGATTGAGCCTGCAAGCCTGCCCCTTGGGCGGCGCGTTCAGTCTGGATGGTCGACTGCCGCAAGAGGATTCGCTTGCCTTCCGCCCCGGCGAGATCGCCGCTCATCCAGAGCAGACATCCCAGCCAGAGCCAGACACTCCGCAGCGGCCAACGCGACTGGCGGATCGAATCGAACATCGGACTCAAAATAATTCAGTTACGGCAGCTCTCATCTAGCAAGTTCAAGGCCAAATCAACGCGGGGCAACCCCGGCATTTTGGCGCGCATCCTACACGGCTGCCGCGCTTGGGCAAACTCCCCGGCGCGGGCGCTGGAAAATCATTTGCCTAATCGGGCCACTCCGAACACATTGACCTTCTATGTCATCGGTGGTTACAGGGCCGGTTTACGTGGTGCGCGACAATATCGACACCGACCAGATTATCCCGGCGCAGTATCTCAATTTGGTTCCGACCATCGCGGAAGAGTACGAAAAGCTCGGCAGCTACGCCCTCTGCGGCCTGCCCGATTCGCTCTACCCCGAACGGTTCGTCCAGGAAGGGGAGATGGATACGATCTACCCCATCGTCGTCGCCGGCAAAAACTTCGGCTGCGGCAGTTCCCGCGAGCATGCGCCGATCGCCATGGGCGCCGCCAATTCCCAGGCGGTCGTCGCGGAAAGCTTCGCGCGCATCTTCTTTCGCAATTGCGTGGCCACCGGCGAGCTTTACCCCTGCGAGTCGCCCGACCGTTTGTGCGACGAATTGAAGACGGGCGAGGTGGTGAGCCTGGATCTGGACAAGGCCACGCTGACCGTGCAGCGCACGGGCAAGGTGCATCAGCTCAAGCCGCTGGGCGAAGTCCGCCCGGTGGTGGACGCGGGCGGCATTTTCAATTTCGCCCGCCAGAGCGGGATGATTCCGGCCGCCGTCTGATCCCGGCGTCGGCCTGCCGATGGCCAAGAGGAGCCAACGCACCGGAGCGGGCCAGCACATCCCCGGGCTGGGAACGGACCTGCCCGAACTCCAGCGAGCCCGCGCCCTGTGGCAGGCCAACCGCTTCGAGGAGTCGATCGCTCTTTTCGAAGCGACGGCTCGAAAGTACCCCCAGAATCTCGTGGCCTTGATCGATGCGAGCCGCGCTTTGGGGGCGCGTTTCGAAATCGCCCGGGCGGAGGCCTTGCTCGACCGGCTTCGAGAACTCGGGCGTGGCCGGCCTGATCTGCTCCACCTCGCCGGGCAGAGTTACCGGATGATCCACCGTCCGGAGAAGGCCATCGCCTGTTTCCAGAGTGCCCTCCAAGCAGGCGGTTCCAACCCGGATACCTGGCTCGAGCTGGCGCTGCTCTTCGAGCGCCGGCATCGCCTCGCCGAGGCCGAAACGCTGATTGCCGAATGTCGGCGCCGCGCGCCAGATTACCTCGAAGCGCGTCTGTTTCACGCGCGGCTCATGCAACGCGTCGGGAAATCCGGCGAAGCGGAATCGCTATTACGCGAGGTGGCGCGCCAGGAGCAGGGCCATCCAGCGGTGCGGGCTCAAGCATGGGCGGAAATCGCCCAGGCGCTCGATCGCCGGGGGGAGTATGGGGCCGCCATGAACGCCATGTTGCAGGGGAAGGCGCTGCTGATCCCCCGGGCGGAGCCGATTCTCCGGGAGTCGGAGACGGTTCTGACCCACCTCAGACGGCTGGCCGCTTCTCTGACGCACGAGCATTTCCAGCGCTGGGCTTCCGCCGGGCCAGGCCCAGCCCGGAGGGTCGCGGTGCTCACCAGTTTCCCCCGCTCAGGCACGACGCTGTTGGAGCAGATGCTGGACGCCCATTCCGATCTGGTCAGCTCCGACGAGCGCGAAGCCTTCGCGCGGGATATCTTTCCGGCGCTCTGGCAAAGCCCGCAAACCCCTGTGCCCACCGCGGAAGCCCTGGAGGCGGCTCCGCTTTCCCGGCTCGCCGCCCTGCGAGACCGTTACTTTCGGTATATGGAGGCGGCGCTCGATGAGCCGATCGCCGGCCGGTTGCATCTCGACAAGAATCCCCCGATGACCCTCGTCTTGCCTGGTTTCCTGCGCCTCTTCCCGGAAGCCCGGCTCCTGATCGCCCTGCGCGATCCTCGAGACGTCGTTCTGAGTTGCTTCATGCAACATTTGCCGCTGAATTCGAATAGCGTTTGCTTTCTCACGATCGAGAGAGCTGCTCAACGGTACGCCCATGATATGACCGTCTGGCTCCGGTTGCGGGAGCTGATGGTTTCTCCGTGGCTGGAGGTCCGTTACGAGAAGATCGTCCTGGAACAGGAGGCGGAGGCACGGCGGGTGGTGGAGTTTCTGGGTCTCCTTTGGGAAGATGGCGTGATGGAGTATCGCAGCCGGCTGGCTTCGAAGGCGGTGGGCTCGCCCACCTACCAGGACGTGGCGCAACCGGTCTATACCCGGGCGATCGGTCGCTGGCAGAATTATCGGGAGTTCCTCGAGCCCAGCCTGCCCATCCTCGATCCCGTGCTGCGGGCCTTCGGTTACGCACCGTAACGGGTGATCCGTCTCGAAGCACACCTCAGCGCGCAGAAGACTTATGCGAGAATGACCGCGCGGGCTGTCGGCAGATTGTGCTTGCCGTGTTTGAACGAAATCATCACTCTTCTAGGAAATATCAACCAACCGGCCTCTGTCCTCTCGTTGCACAGAGCAACGACGCAACCGATTGTTGCGAGCGGACGGCGGCTACCCTGCGGATGCGGTTGTGAACATCAGGATGATAAAACACGCTATGAAAAGCAAGATCCCCAAACGCACGTCTATGGTCGTGCTCGCTGCGGCGGTAGCCGTCGGCGGAATTCTGGCCAGCCCGATACAGGCTGCGAACCCGTTTCCGGCCTCGGAAACCAAAGACAAGGTCAGCTCCCGTGTCGGAGCATTTCGCGGTGGAAAATTCACCCCTGCGGGCGGAGGCCGCTCGGGCGCGCCAACCGATCTGGGCGCTGATTTTGGACCGGCCGGCGGCCCAATTCATGTGGCAGACGCCACCTTTTTCAATACCGCCGCGGTAAACGATGAAGTCAGTGTGGCTTTCTGGGCCAAGAAGTACGATGCCGCGCCCACGGCCAATTCGGCCTTCTGGGCGAACTCCCTCTCGAGCAACAACGGCACGCGCGGATACCAGGCCCACCTTCCTTGGAGCGATAACGTCGTCTATTTCGACCACGGCGGCTGCTGCAACGCCGATCAACGCCTCAACGCTGGCATCGATACATTCGCCAACTATTCGGGCGATGTGACTTGGTGGAACGACTGGCACCATTTCATCTTCACGAAGAAGGGTTTGACCAGCAAGCAGGTCTGGATCGACGGCATCCTGTTTCTGGATGGCGCCGAGGCGGCCGCCTTGCCTTCGGATTTCACCGACATGGTCATTGGCGGGCAAACCCCGACCGGAAGTTTGTTCCGTGGCGTGATGGACGACTTCGCGGTGTTTTCGACTCAGTTGACCGAAGCGGACGCGATAGCGCTGGCGGGCACGACGCTGCCCTCGGCATTGCCCGCGAGCAAAGGTCTGCTGGCCTATTGGGACTTTAACGATGCACCCGCCGGTGGCCAATATATCAGCGTTTCGCCGGCTCCGGACACCACCGCCGCCGCGCCCAACTTGATTCAGGTGGTGCATATCGACGGTGCCATCCCCTGGACGCAAAACAACGTCAGCCTGACGGTCGATGGAGTCGCCGCACCGGTGACGGTCACGAAGGATGGCGCCACGGCCACGGTAAGACATGTGCCGGCTACTCTGTTTGCCATTCAGTCCACCCACACGGCCGTACTGACCACTCCCGAAGGAAGCTACGAGTGGCAATTCTCCATCGCCCCGTACACGAAGGATACCGTCGCGTCCCGCATCGGCGGCTTCACGGGCGGTTCCGGCTACAGTGCCGCGGGCGGCGGACGCTCCGGCAACGCCACCGATTATGCCGCGGACCTCAGTGGATCCATTCGCGGTCCGATCCAGGTGAGCGATGGCGCCTTCCTCAACGGCCCGGCGGCGGCGGATGAGATGAGCTTCGCGATGTGGATCAAAAAGGTCGACATTGCGGACAGCTCGACCTTCTGGGCCGTTTCTCCCTCTAGTCCCAGCGATCAGCGCGGCTGGTCGGTTCACACGCCCTGGAGCAACAACAACGTCTACTTCGACACTGCCGGATGCTGCGGTGGCGAAACGCGCATCAACGCCGGGATCGACTCGCTGGCGACCTATTCGGGAGATGTGGCCTGGTGGCAGGACTGGCATCATTTCATCTTCACCAAGAAAGCGGATCTCAAGCAGATCTGGATCGATGGCCAATTGTTCCTGGAAGGCTCGGGAGCGATCCCTCTGCCGACCGATTTCGTGCGCCTGGTGATCGGTGCGGATGTCAACGGGGGTGGAGTCTATCGTGGATGGCTGGACGACTTCTCCATCTTTTCGACGGCATTGAGCGAAGCGCAGGCGTTGGAACTCTTCAACGGGGCCAGCCCCACCGCTTTCCCCGCCAGCGCGGGCCTGGTGGCGCACTGGAACTTCAACGATATTCCGCCGGACGGCATTTTCCTGTCCTTCACGAGCGGGCCGAACTACGCGCAAGTCGTTCACCTGCAAGGGCCGAACGCCTGGGATTTGAGCAAGGTGAGCCTCTCGATCGACGGAGTCGTCGTGAGCGCCACGCCCGTGAAAACGGGCAGCCAGGTCACCATTCGCGCCGTTCCTAGTCCGATCTTCCCTCCGAATACTTCGCACACCGCCGTGCTGACTTACCCTACCTCGGGCGGCGGCACCGCCACCCGGTCGTGGAACTTCACGGTCGGCTCCTACACCCGGGATACGGTGGGTGGAATTGTGGGCGCGATGACGGGCGCGGCGGCCTTCACGGCCAACGGCGGCGGAAAGAGCGGCCAGCCGGGCGACTACGCCATGGACTTCGGTCCCACTCAGAACGGCCAATCGGTTAACATCACCGACCTGGGCTGGCTGAATACGGCCACTGCCGCAGATGAACTGGCCGTCGCTGGCTGGCAAAAACTGCATTCGGTGCGCGATTCCGCATTCGTCTGGGGCGTTTCGCCTTCCTCGAACGGCGGCACGCGCGGCTGGGGCACGCATACTCCCTGGAGCAACAATGTCCTGTATTTCGATACGGCCGGCTGCTGCGATGCCGCCACGCAACGCGTGAACGCCGGCATCGACACCTTTGCGGGCTACACAGGTGACGTTGCCTGGTGGAACGACTGGCATCACTTCGTCTTCCAGAAGAAGGGATCCCTCAAGGAAATCTGGATCGATGGCCAGCTCTTCCTCCAGGGAGACAATACCAATCCGTTGCCGACGGACTTCTCCCAATTGTTGATCGGCTTTAACCCGGTCGACAATGGCCGCCTCCAGGGCGTCCTCGACGACGTCGCGTTCTTCGGCACCGCGTTCACGGATGCCACGATCGGCGCGCTGATCACCGGCGGGCCGGCCAGCCTCCCGGCCAGCCAGAAGCTCCTCGCCAACTGGAACTTCAACGACGCGCCTTCGACCGTCGTTGCGCCCACGCTCGGCTTGAGCCGGGCGGCCAACGGCACCATCACCCTCACGTTCACCGGTCGGCTGCAGACCGCCACCGCCCTTACCGGCGCGGGCGCCTGGTCGGACGTGCAGAACGCGACGAGCGGCATGACCGTGCAAGCGAGCGATCCCGCCCGCTTCTACCGCGCCGTGGCGCCGTAATCGCACAGGCTGATCGAGCCTGATTCTTCGCCAAGGGCCGGGTCACCCCCGGCCCTTGTGCTTTCTGGGGCCAGTCTTCTCCCCAATCCTTCTCCAGCGCGCCGGTGGGGTTCGATTTTTTGTGTCGGTCACCCCGCCGCCGGAATAATCCCGCAGAGGCAATCTTCAACCTTGATTCATCCCATCCTCTATCGCATAGTCACGGCATGACGACTCACTTTGAGGCGTCATTGCGAACCGGGGCCGTTCCGACTCGAACCCCTCCGTTTCCCAATGACTCGCCAGCAGCGTTAACTTTTTACGCGCTCGGCAGCTCCGTGCCCAGGCTGGTCTTCCGCTGGCTCCCAAGCGTTCCGGCGGCTTGGCGCTCAAAACCCGTGTCCTGCCCGCCGGATTTACCCACCGGGGTGGGGGCATCGACACACATTTACACAGCGATTTACACACTCTTACACGCTCATTTACACAGATTTACACACCATTTACACGCAATTTACACACCTGTTTCCAGGTCCATTTTTCACGCAACCATTTCTGGCCCAATTATTTCCGTCAAAATCTGCCGCGTGGCCGCACCCCACCCCCCCCTCCCCCCGAATTTACCCAGCCGGCTCCGGCACCCACCGCCAGGCAGAGTCGCACCCGCGCCGCCGCGTTGATCTTGCTGGATCGCCTGGCTTTTCCCATAGTGCGCCGATGCTCGATATTCGATGGCTGCGGGAACAGACCGCGCTCATACAGCAACGTCTGGCCACCCGGGGAGCCGGAGACGAAGAAAAGATCGCCGAGGTGCTGGCGCTCGACGAACGCCGCCGCGCGTTGCTCACGGAAGTCGAAACGCTGAAGGCGCAGCGCAACCGCGTGTCGAAGGAAATCGGCGCGTTGATGGGGCAGAAAAAGCTGGCCGAAGCGGAGACGAAGAAAGCCGAGACGCGGCAAATCGGCGACCGCATCGCGGAACTCGATAAATCCGTCGCCGAGATCGAAGCCGCCCGCGACGATCTGATGCTCCGTCTCCCGAACGTGCCGCACGAGTCCGTCGCCGTCGGCCAATCGGCCGAGGACAATCCCGTCATTCGCACTTGGGGGGAGCGTCCTTCCTTTTCCTTCGCGCCCAAGAGCCATGTCGAGCTTTGCGAAAGCTTGCAGCTCGTCGATTTTGCGCGCGGCACGAAGCTTTCCGGCAGCGGCTTTCTGCTCTACACCGGCTGGGGCGCGCGGCTCGAGCGGGCGCTCATCCAGTTCTTGCTCGACCTGCACACCTCCGAGCACGGCTATACCGAAGTCTCGCCGCCCTATATCGTCCAGCGGCACTGCATGGTCGGCGTGGGCCAGTTCCCGAAATTCGCCGACCAGGCCTATGCCGTGCAGGAGGGGCTGGACGGCTCCACGATGGGCCAGCTCTACCTCCTCCCCACCGCGGAAGCCCCCGTCGCCAATATTCATCGCGAGGAAATCCTGCGCGAGGAGCAGCTTCCCATCCGCTACGTCGCCTACAGCCCCTGCTTTCGCGCCGAGGCGGGAGCGGCCGGGGTCGGCACGCGCGGCATGATCCGCGTGCATCAGTTCGACAAGGTGGAGCTGATTAAAATCGTCCGCCCCGAGCACGGGTACGACGAACTGGAACGCATGGTCGCCAACGCCGAGAAGGTGCTGCAATTGCTCGGCCTGCACTATCGCGTCATTATGCTCTGCACCGGCGACATGGGTTTCGCCAGCGCCAAGACGTACGACATCGAGGTGTGGGCTCCGGGCCAGAACTCCTGGCTCGAAGTGTCGAGCTGCTCGAATTGCGAGGATTTCCAGGCGCGCCGCATGCACCTTCGGTTCAAGACCGCCAGGGGCGAGAACGCCTTTCCCCATATCCTCAACGGCAGCGGCACGGCCCTGGCCCGCCTCTTTGTCGCCCTGCTCGAAACCTGGCAGCAAGCCGATGGCACCGTCAAAGTGCCCGTCCCGCTCCAACCCTATCTCAAGACCGAACTCCTCTCGCGATGAGAATCCTCCTCGCCAGCAGCGAAGTATTTCCCTACTCGAAGACCGGCGGGCTCGCGGACATGGTCGGCGCGATGGGCAAGGCCCTGGCCGAGGCCGGTCATCCCACCACCATCGTCACGCCGCTTTACCGGGGCATTCTCGGCCGGTTCCCGGACATTCGCGATACCGGCCAGGCGCTGCGCCTGCCGCTCGGCGCGCGCGAGGTCGAGGCCCGGATTTGGGAGCGGCGACTCGGCGACCGCCTGACGGTCGCCTTCATCGACCAGCAGGATTTCTACGATCGCCCTGCCCTCTACGGCGAACGCGGGCGCGATTACCCGGACAACGCCGCCCGCTTCATCTTTTTCTCGAAGTGCGCGGCCCAATGGGCGCGGCAAATGTCGCCGGCTCCCGAGATCGTGCATGTCCATGACTGGCAGGCCGGCCTGGTGCCGCTCTTCGTGCGGCATCAAGCCCTGGTCGATGGCTGGAGCCCGGCCCCCGCCACCTGCCTCACGATCCACAATCTGGCCTACCAGGGACTCTTTGGGTTCGAGGATTTTGCACTGACCAATCTCCCCAATGCCTACCTCAATCCTGAAGGACTCGAGTATTGGGGACGACTCAACTGCTTGAAGGCGGCGATCGTCTACGCGGACATGGTCACCACCGTCAGCCCGCGCTACGCTCGCGAAATCACCACCGAAGCCTACGGCTGCGGGCTCGACGGCGTGCTGCGCGCCCGGCACGACCGGCTGGCCGGCATTCTCAACGGCGTGGATTATTCCGAGTGGCGCACCGAGTCCAATCCCTTCCTCCGCTTTAGCTACTCGGCGAACGACCTCAGCGGCAAAGCCTCGCAGAAGGCGGCCCTTCAGGCCGAGATGGGGCTGCCGGTCGACCCGGCTATTCCGCTCTTCGGCACCGTCACCCGGCTGGCCGACCAGAAAGGCATCGATATCCAGCTCGCCGCGCTCGAGGAAATGCTTGCTTCCCGGATGCAATTCGTCTGCCTCGGCAGCGGCGATCCATTGTTCGAGCGCGGCCTCGAGGACCTGGCCCGGCGGCATCCGGAAAAGGTCGCCATCCGGCTCGGGTACGATCATGGCCTGGCCCATCGCATCGAAGCCGGCTGCGATTTTTTCATCATGCCCTCCCGCTTCGAGCCGTGCGGCCTCAACCAGATGTACAGCCTCCGCTACGGGACCGTGCCGATCGTCAGGGTCACCGGCGGCTTGGACGACTCCGTCACCGATCTCGCCGAAGATCTCGAGGCGGCGGACGGCATTAAGTTCTACGAATATTCCGCGCGAGCTTTGACCAAGGCCATTCGCAAAGCCCTCGTGCTCTACGAGAACTCAGCGCTGCTCGATCATTACCGGCAGAACGGGATGCGCGTGGACTTCTCCTGGGAACACACGACCGCCGAGTATTTGAAGGTCTACCAACGAGCGCTGATGCTCAGCGCGCAGGCCGGCCGCCGGTGAACACCGCTTTTCGCCAGGACTATTTCGAACAGGCCCCCGTTGTCGGCATCCTCCGGGGCTTCAGCCTCGCCCAAATCCGCCATATCGTCGCGGCCGCGGTCCGGGGCGGCCTTCGCAATATCGAGATCACAATGAATAGCCCCGGGGCGGCGGATCAAATCCGGGCGGCGGCCGAGGTCGCGGACGGTGCCTTGAATGTCGGCGCTGGCACCGTCACTTCGCTCGACCGGCTCGCCGAAGCCCTCGCCGCAGGGTCATCCTTCATCGTCACCCCCACCGTCGAGCCCAAGGTCATCCAGGCCTGCGTCGAGGCCCGCATGCCCGTCTTCCCTGGTGGATTCACGCCCACCGAAATCTTCCGTGCCTGGAGCCTGGGGGCCACGATGGTCAAGGTCTTCCCCGCCGACTTCCTGGGACCGGCCTACATCAAGAGCTTGAAAGCCCCGCTCCCCAACCTCCGCCTCATGCCTACCGGCGGCGTGGATCTCGCCAGCCTCCCCGCCTACCGCCAGGCCGGTGCCGCGGCCTTTGGCGTCGGCAACCCTCTCTTCGATAAAGCCCGCATCGAGCAAGCCGACTGGCCCTGGATCGAGCAACGCTGCCGCGCCTTCGCCTCAGCCTCCACGGATCCCGCCGTCAAATCCTGATCTGCTGGGCAACTCATCGAATTGAATCGGCAAGGATCCAATTAATTGCGGTGAGGAAGTCGTCGATGGCGGAAGCCTGGTGGAGATCGCTCTTGGGGTCGGCTTCGGTCTTGCGGCCGCGCTGGGGGCTGCGGGGGCGACGTAGGTTTTCTGGAGGATGACGCCGGCGCGGGCGAGCTCGGCATTCAGTGGGAGTCGTTTGGGATTACCGATTCGAGGGTTCGGTGGTGGGCGTGAGGTCGCTCCAGATGGCGTCGATGGTGGCGTGGTCTTTGGTGACGGGGCCGAAGGGGATTTCGCGGGATTCGGCGCCGATGGTGAAGCGGAAGGTACCCTGGGCGCCGGGTTTGAGGGTGAAGCGGGGCATGTCGTTGAGATCGGCGCGGCCGGCTTTGGTCTCGGCCACACCGCATTGGCGGCGGTTGCCGTCGAAGAGGCAAAGTCTGGAGCGGAGGCGTTCGCCGCCTTTTTTGTCCCAGAGACGGATGCCGATTTCGAGGTAGTTGGCGGCTTCGGGATTGTTGTTTTTGGCGTAGCGGGCGGTCACGTTCACGGCAGCGACGGAGCTATCGCGGCGGGACCAGACAGTGGGGAAGAGCAGGCCTTCGCGTTTCCAACTGGTGGCGTAAATCGCGTGGCGGGGAGAATCGATTTGGGCCTGGGCGGCGTCGCCGACAAACCAGCCGCGATCGAGGCCGTTGGAGTCGTATTCATCGGCGCCGGTGAAATGCCATTGGCCATCCCAGATTTCGGCCCAGGTGTGGTTGCCGCGTTCGTTGGTCCACATGGGCGTGCCGGCGGCGCGGGCGGGAATGCCGACGGCGCGGCAGGCATCGACGAGAATAATGGAGAGGCCGGTGCAGGTGGCGCGGCTGATGGCGATGGATTCCCGGGGGCTTTGATTGGGGCGCTTGCGGGCGGTGTTGTAATGGACGTTGAGGAGTTTGAAGAGTTCCTTGTTGAGGGCCTGGGCGGCTTCGGCGGCGGTTTGGGCGCGGGCGTCTGTGACGATTTTCGAGGCTTTCTCGTAGAAATCGGCGCGCCAGGGATCGCGGGTTTCATCGAAGACCGCGTAGGGAAGGACGTCGTTGTGGAAGAGGTCTTCGGGAATTTGTCTGGCCCAGGGAAATTCGGCGCGAGCTTTGAAAGCGAGATTCAGATTTTCGGTGAGGAAGGGCTCGGTAAGTGTTTCGCGGTCTTTATCGGGCATGTGCTCGACCAGGAAACGCGCGGCCTTTTCGCCGGGGGCGCCGTGGTTCTGGCGGGCGGCGGCGATGAAGTCGTCCAGGGGTGTGGCTCGAAGTGAAGAGCCATTGAGGATGGCCAGGATTGTGAGAAGAAGGAGCGGCTTCACGGCGATCATCATAAGCATTTTGGGAACGGGAGCGAACATTTTATCCCGTCTCGCGAGGCTCACCGTTGAATCATAGTGTGGGAAGCCGCGCGGATTGAGCGAAGGGTTGGAAGGGCATAAGATCGCCTGAACGAGGAGGAGAATTGGCGGCGCGGCGCTCTGGTCGAGAAAGGCTGTGACTCTTTCGGACTTCGAAATCATATTCATCGCACCGAGAAATAATTTTCATGGCGGGCGAGCTGTTTTGGCTTGTCCTTGCAGGTTGGCTGTCGAACGGTTTCCGAGTTTCGCCGACCGGGAGGGGTCGGCGGGAGAACTGAAACAGACGATAGAAAACAATGGCCAATATTCATTTTATCGGCGGGGAAAAGGGTGGGGTGGGAAAATCGATGGTGGCGCGGCTGCTGGCGCAGTACCTGATCGACCGGAACCTGCCGTTCCTCGGATTCGATACGGACCGCTCGCACGGGGCGCTGATGCGTTTTTACGCGGGATACGCTTCGCCGGTGCTGGTGGATCGATACGAGATGCTCGACGCGATTATCGAAGCGGCCGTGGCCGAGCCGGCGCGTCGGATTTTGGTGGACCTGGCGGCCCAGACGCAGGCGCCGCTGGCGAAGTGGATGGATGAATCCGGCGTGCTGGAAATGGCGGAGGAGATGGAGCTTCCGATACATTACTGGCATGTGATGGACACGGGGAAAGACTCGGTCGATCTGCTGAAGACTCTGCTGGACCGGTTTGGGGCGCGGCTGAAGTATGTGCTCGTCTTGAACCAGGTGCGAGGGGACGATTTTTCGATCCTGAAACAATCCGGCGAACAGGCCCGCGCCCTCGAACTTGGCGCCCGGACGGTCTCGATCCGGCGCTTGCACGATGCGGTCACCAACAAGATCGACGCGAGCAGCAGCAGTTTCTGGTCGGCCCGGAATTCCGCCGACAAGCCGGCCGGCCTTGGCTTGATGGAGCGCCAGCGCCTGAAAACCTGGTTGCGGGATGCCTACCTGGAGCTCGACGCTGCCGGAGTTTAAGCGTCCGTGGAGTCCGCAGTTAGGTCGCTGAATAGAGCCCGGTGGAGTGGGGGCTGGGTCAGGGGTTCAAGACCGCGCAGAGAAGGTTTCAGCGCGTGGGGCCGGCAAGAATCCAAGTGATGGCGGCGGGGAGGTAGTCGGCGATGGTAGTTTGGCGGCGGTCGTTGTTGGGCTTGGTCATGGAATGAGATTCGATTGAGTGGTTGTACTTGGTGCGGACGAGCGGGCGGTCGCGGGTGTTGGTTTATGCTCCGGGCGGCTCAATGACGGAGAGCCGGCGGCAGATTTTTCGGGCCAGGTGCTTCTTGATTTCGTTGTGGCGAGGAATGGTTTCTTGAACTCCGGTCTGAGGGTTGTGCCAGATGGAGTGTGCCGAGCCTTCTCGCAGGAAGGCGCAACCGTGCTATTGGAGATGGCGCTCCAGTGCGCGCTTTTTCACTGGAGGATCAATTCCGCGAGTTCGGCTTGCGGATCGGCGGCGGTTTCTTCGGCACGATTGAGTTGGAGCAGGTCTTGCACGGCGGCGCGGAGGCTGGCGAGGCATTCTTCGCGTGTCTCGCCCTGGCCGTTGGCACCGGGCACTTCGAGGCAGGTGGCCCAGAAGCCACCTTCGCCGGGTTCGCCGCGGTGCAGCACGGCCGTCAATTTTCTCATGGAATCAGGATAGGGGCAGGAACGAGGCCGGGCAAGCCGCACCCGTGCGCGGGAGGTGGCCGGATTAGCGGGCGGCGTCGGCAAGGATCCAAGTGATGGCGGCGGGGAAGTCGTCGGTGATGGTGGCTTGGCGGAGGTCGTTTTTGGGATCGGCCTCGGTCTTGCGGCCGTAGCCGGTGCGGACGAGGAGGGAGCGGCGGACGCCGGCATTCCAACCGGCCTGGAGGTCGATGAGTTTGTCCCCGATCATGTAGCTGGCGGCGAGGTCGAGGCCGAATTCGTCGCGGGCATCGAAAAGGAATTGGGGGGAGGGTTTGCGGCCGCGGCTGGGAGCATCGGGGGCTTCGGGGGCAACGTAGATTTTGCGGAGAGTGACGCCGGCGAGGGCGATCTCGGCAGCGATGTGGCGATGGACGTTATCGACATCGGCGAGGGTGAAGTAGCCGCGGCCGACTCCGGATTGGTTGGTGACCATGACGAGGAGGAAACCCGCGTCAGCGGCGCGCTTGAGGGCGGCGATGGCACCGGGGAAAAACTCCACTTCTTCGGGGAGGCGGAGGTAATCCTTGTCCTTGATGATGGTGCCGTCGCGGTCGAGAAAGATGGCTTTGGGAGCGGACATGTTGAGTGAGTGGGCGGATGATGAGTGAGGGCGGGCGGGGACGCCCGCGCGGACAGCCGGGACGGCTGTCCTTTCCATGATCAGTCTTGTAAACCGTTGATAATCAACGCCAATTGTTGTCTGATCATGGGCGGTAAGCAGGTCGAAAAGGAACAGGGAACTACCCCGGAGCGTTAGCGTTTGAAGCTGGCGATCAATTCGTCGCGGGTGAGAGTGGCGGTGCCGATCTTGCCGACGACGACGCCGGCAGCGTGGTTGGAGATGATGGCAGCTTCGGTGGGCGAAGCTCCGGCGGCGATGGCCATCGTAAAAGTGGCGATGACGGTATCGCCCGCGCCGGAGACATCGAATACTTCCTGGGCGACGGTGGGAATGTGGAAGGGCTTTTCGCCATCGCGGCAGAGGAGCATGCCGAGATCGCCGAGGGTGATGAGGAGAAGGGCGGGATGGAGGCGGCTGAGCAGCGTCTCGACAACCTGCATGAGGTTCGTGTCCTTGAGCGGGTCGGGATGGCGCGTGGTGTCGTGGATGCCGGCGAGTTCGAAGGCTTCTTTACGATTGGGCGTGATGAGGGAAAGCCCGGCGAGATCGACTTTATTGACGGGCTTGGGATCGAGGCTGAGCCAGATACCGCGCTCGCGACAGAGCGCCCGGGCGCGGTCGAGCAGGGGCTGGTTGACCACGCCTTTGCCGTAATCGCCGATGATGACGGCTCCCGCGCCCTGGATGCGTTCTTCGAGGACGGCGAGCAGGCGGCGGAGAGCCTTGGGCCCGATCGCGCCGGTTTTCTCGCGGTCGACGCGCACCATTTGCTGCTGGTGGGCGATGATGCGGGTCTTGACGCTCGTCGGGCGGGATGTGTCGGCCACGACGCCATCGCACTGGACGGATTGTTCTCCGAGAAGGCGCTTCAGTTGCTTGGCGGAATCGTCCTGGCCGACGACGCCGAAGAGTTCGGCGGGCGCGCCGAGGGCGGTGAGGTTGCGCGCGACATTGGCGGCGCCGCCGGGCATATAGCTTTCGCGTTCGAACTCGACGACGGGGACAGGCGCTTCCGGCGAGATGCGGCGGACGGTGCCCCAGACGAATTGGTCGAGCATCAGGTCGCCAATGACGAGAATGCGCGGGGCATCGGCGGCTTGAAGCAGTTGTTTGAGACGTGGAATGGAGAGGTTCTTCATTCGTGGAACGGGTCAGTTCAAAAATCCGGTGAGCGGGCTAGTGGGGGTGGCCTGCCATTGGGCGGCGGGAAGGCCCGCTTCGTAGGCAGTGCGGCCGGCAGCGGTGGCCTGGGCGAACGCGACGGCCATCGCGCAGGGATCGGAGGCGATGGCGATGGCGGTGTTCACGAGGACGGCATCGGCACCGAGTTCCATGGCTTCGGCCGCGTGGCTGGGCGCGCCCAGCCCGGCATCGACGACGACGGGCACGGTGGCTTGCTCGATGATAATGCGAATCTGGCTGCGGGTTTCGACGCCACGGTTGGAGCCGATGGGCGAACCAAGCGGCATGACCGTGGCGGCCCCGGCTTCCTGCAGGCGTTTGGCCAGGACGGGATCGGCGTTGATGTAGGGCAGCACGGTGAAGCCTTCGCGAACGAGCATTTCGGTGGCGCGGAATGTTTCGATGGGATCGGGCAGCAAGTAGCGCGGGTCGGGATGAATTTCGAGCTTGATCCACTTGGGGAGACCGGCGGCGGCGGCCAGGCGCGCCAGGCGGACGGCCTCCTCGGCATTCATGGCCCCGCTGGTGTTCGGGAGCAGGAGGTACCGTTTCGCGTCAATAAATTCGAGAATGTTGGCAAACGGATCATTCTTCCCGGATAGATCGGCGCGGCGCAGGGCGACTGTAACCATTTCCGCGCCACTTGCTTCGAGCGCGGCGGCCATGGCTTGCGGCGAGGAGAATTTTCCCGTGCCGAGAATCAGGCGCGAACGGAACTCGCGCCCGGCAATCGTCAGCGCTCCTTTCTTGGCGAACACCGGCGCAAGATAGTAGGGGCCGCTGCACGATGCCAATACTTCTGTGGGTGGGGTGGGCGCAGTCTGGAGTATCGCGGGCCGCGCGATTCACGGAAGTCGCAATACCAATAGCTGATCGGGCCGGCTTCGCGGAAACTGGAGCGCTTGGACATTCCGTGGCCTTGGCAGGAGCCGGTGGGGCCATCGCAAGCGTGAGCCAACGGTCAAGGATCGATCCGGCCGCGCAGAAGAAGCATCTCGGGCGTGGGCCGGAAGTCGAGCACGATGGAATGGCTTCCTTCGGAGTAGGGATTGGCGGCCAGTGAAGTCCAGCTTCGGCCATCCCGGGAATAGTCGAAGCCAACGAAGACCTCTTTCGAAACCGAGAACTGGATTTCCAGCGAGCCGCCGGCGTAGGCGCTGGCCTGCAAGCGAAAGGGCATGGCCAGGGGCGCGGGGGCCGAGTAGACAACATGTTCGCCCCACCGCGCGCTTAGGCGGTACCATCCATAGTCTTCGGGCGTGACGGAGGGGAAGCGCAGGATCGGAGTGGCGGCATTTGGAATTTCCACCCAGGTCCGTTGCGGCGTGCGCTTCTCCCAGGCGTATCGGATGGGGCATTCGGTCCCGGCAGGCGGGCAATCCGCTACGGAGTGCAACGATTGCTCAGGCGAAGGCTCCGTTCCGCGATAGTGGAAAAGTGCGCGCAGCTCCGCGGCGGTTCCGAGCGCAGCGGTGGTGTCGGCAGGCTGCTCGAGAAATTCGGGCTGAGGTGTCGCCGGCACGGTGGGCGCCACCAGTCCGGCCAGGCCCGGGAGGTAGTTCAGAGGCCCCAGGCCGACAATGATGGTGATGGGTGCGGTGGTGATCACGGCCCCACCGGCCGAAGCCTCTACGACAAGCTGGATGGGCTGGAAACTGCCCGGGACGTACCGGACCAAGTCTTGCGTGGGATCGAGATAGCCGGCCCAGTCCCCAGTGCTGAGTCGAGCAGGCGGGCCGAGCGGCACCTTGGCGCCGGTGCTCTCGATCAAGCAAAGCTGCGCCTGGCCCGAGACACCGCGCCCGAACTGATCGACAAACCGCGCGTTCACGCCCAGCGCGGGCGCCCAGTTGTTGAAATAGACCGCCTGGCCGGGCGGCGGGCTGCCGGCAGGGTGGGCGGGCCAGCCTTCCGAAGCCACAAATAGGCAGGAATCCAGCGATTCGACGGCGAGGGGAGGCGACCATCCGCCTTCCTCCGGGTCGAACCGGTTGATGCGAATCGTGCCCGACGATGCGAGCGTTTGCAGGAGGTCGCCGGGGTAGCCCGCCGCGGCCGGCACCGAAGCTCCAGAGATCAGGTTGTACCCGCGATAGAGAGTGGGCGAGGCGCGCTCCACCAGCGTTCCGTCGACGAACATGAACAACGGCGGCTGGGGGACGGCGGCAAAAAAGCTGGTGCCCGGTTCGAGGCGGAGCGTGGGGTGCGACCATCCTTCGGGATATTTCTGCGCAACGGTGTAACCCTGCGCGTTGTCGTACCGGCCGATGAGAAAGCCCGCCGGCGCGCCGGGAAAAAGCTCGGCCAGCGTGTTATCGCCGAGGACGATATTCATCGGCCGGAAACTGAGACGCTCCGTGAAGGGGAGGACCAGTTCGTCGGCGCGCGCGAGGCCCCCGAGTGGCAGGCCGATCAGCCCGCACCACAGCATGGAAAAATTGCGCATGCGGGACTATGTCCGGAAGTGGGCCGGGCCGTCAATTCAGACGCCCGAAAGCGCAGGCGCGGCGCGACCGGATCACGGTGCGGGGGCCGGAGCGGCCGGCGGCTGCATCATCTTGCGGGCCATTTCGAGGCCCATGCGCTGGAGGTTCTGCTGGTTCTTTTGGAACGCTTCGAGCGCCTGATGCTGGGCGGGAGAAAGCAGCGCGCGCGAACGCTCGAGGACGGAAGCGTTCACCTGTTCCTGCTGGGCGAAGTGGCGCTGCATCGCCTCTTCGGATTGCAGCATCTCGGCGCCGCGGGTGGGATCCGCCACGTCGGGCTGGATGGCGATCAGGGACTGTTTTTCCTCACGCATGATCGTGAGAAGCTGCTCCCGCTGCTCGGGCTCAAGCGGGGTTTGGGACGTGAACTGGTTCAGGGCCATCCGTTCCCCGAGTGTCTGATTGTACTCCTGGTACTGCCCATACTTTTCCTCGCCGAGCACCGTCTTGATCTCCTCTTCGCGCGCCTGATTCATCTCGGCCATGGCGTGCTGAAGCTCCGTGCGATTCGTGGCGGCAGCGTTCATGAGTTCCCCCGCTTGACTCACGCTCTTCATCTGGCGATCGAGCAAGATTCGTTTCAACTCGGCGGATTGCTCCGGCGTCAGGCCCAGTTCCTTGAGCAAGGGATCGTACATCATCTCCAGGGCGGCTTTTTGCTGGGATTCCATCATCTTCCGCATTTCCGGATTCTTCAGCATGTCGCCGATCATCGACATCGGGCTTTTGCCTTCGGCTCCTGGCGCAGCGGGCGCCGCCGCCGGCTGGGCGGGAGAGGAGGACACCACGGCCGCCGGGTTTGCGCGCTGATTGGCGAGCTCCTGGCGGACGGAGGCGAGATCGTCCTGCGCGCGTCGCAGCGCCCGTTCGGTCTCGTCGGCGCGGGCTTTGGCAGCCGCCAAAGTCAGTTCCTGCTCCTTCGCCTGGGCGGATGCCGCCGCCTGTTGCGCGGCGAGCTTTTTGCTATTCAAGTTTTGCGCGACGAGGACAGCTCCCAAAACCAGCGCGATGACAAACCAGACTTTGGCCATGACCGTATTCATACCACCTTAGAGACGCGAAAGGCAACCTATGTTCGAATGGCGAACAGGGCAAACGCATCTAAAATCCGAGTAATTGGAGCAAATAGGCATGGTTCCA
>CAYZKY010000057.1:0-34260 GCA_964478815.1 uncultured Verrucomicrobiota bacterium | reverse complement strand
GTCTTGGCAGACGGCGACGGTGAGGAGAGAGGGGATGGAGTGCGGGGGGTGGGTGTTTGGGCGGGGCTGGGATGGGGGTTCGAGCCAGCGGGCGAGGCGCCCGCTGGGACGGAGTCTTGGCAGACGGCCACGGCATCTGCCCTACCCAGGATGGGGGACGGGGGGACGGGGGTGGAATCGGTGAAGCTGAGGGGTGCGGTCATAACAATGGTCTTTCGTTGTTATGCCTTCGACCCGACCGCGCCGGAGGGGACATTCCAATGTCCGACGCTCTGGCGCGGTCGATCCGAAGGCGGATCGTGACGCGGGGAATGTGGCACGGGGAGGGTGAGGTGTCGAGGAGTGTTTTTTATTTATTTTGATGTGTAGATTATTGGGTGCTTAAAATTAACACAGAAGAGGGATAGCAGAGGGCAGAGGGGGAAGGCGGGTGGCCTGTCGGATGGGCGGGGGCGTGGATATCTTCCTTCTTCCGTCGGGCGGGGGGGTGGCCTACAAGGAGGCATGCGAATTCGCAAAACACCTCGAGCGCCGGCCGGTGGGGCGGCGAAGGGCGGGTTGGTGATCGGGATCGATTTCGGGACGCTCTCGGCGCGGGCGCTACTCGTGGAAGCCCGCACCGGCCGCGAACTGGCTTCGGCCAGTTCGACGTATCGCGATGGGGTGATCGAGACGGCGCTGCCGGGGTCGGCGGCGCGGCTGAAGCTGCAGACGGCGCTGCAAAATCCGCGCGATTATCTTACGGCCCTGGACAAGATCGTGCCGGGCGTGTTGCGCGCGGCTGGAGTCAAGGCTAGCGACGTGGCCGGCCTGGGGGCCGATTTTACTTCTTGCACGATGCTGCCGGTGACGGGCTCGGGCGATCCACTTTGTTTTGACCCTCGTTGGAGCAAGAATCCGCATGCGTGGGTCAAGCTTTGGAAACATCACGCGGCGCAGGCCCAGGCGGACCGGATCAATGCGGTCGCGCACCGCCGCCGCGAGCCGTGGATTGCCGCGTACGGCGGGAAATATTCGAGCGAGTGGTTCTTCGCGAAAGTGCTCGAAACGCTGGACGAAGCCCCTGCGGTTTATCGGGCGGCGGATTTCTTTGTGGAAGCAGGCGATTGGATCGTCTGGCAGTTAACGGGCCGCCCGACCCGGTGCGTTTCCGCCGCCGGGTTTAAGGGGATGCGCGTGGCATCGAGCCCCGAGGGGTGGACTTATCCCAGCCCCGCGTATTTCCGGGCGCTGCACCCGGAGTTGGAACAGGTCGTGCGCGACAAGCTGACCGGTGAATTCGTCCAGCTCGGAAGTGTGGCCGGCGGGTTGACGGACGGGCTGGCGCGCCGTTGGGGGCTTCCGGAAGGGTTGCCGGTCGCGGCCGGGAATATCGATGCCCATGCCGCCGTGCCCGCCTGCGGAGTGACGGAACCGGGCGATCTGGTCATGATGATGGGGACTTCGACGTGCCACCTGTTGATCGCCGAGGCGCGGCAGGAGGTCGAGGGCCTGTGCGGCGTGGTGGAGGATGGCGTGGTGCCTGGCGCCTGGGGGTATGAAGCGGGCCAGGCGGGGGTGGGCGATCTCTTCGCCTGGTATGTCGAGCACGGCGTGCCGGGCTCGGTCGAGCGCGCCGCGGCCCGGCGCAAGCAGAATGTGCATGAATACCTCGCGGCGGAAGCCGCCCGCTTGCGCCCCGGAGAGAGCGGGTTGCTGGCCCTGGATTGGTGGAATGGAAATCGCTCGGTGTTGATGGACGCCCATCTCACCGGGATGTTGCTCGGCTGCACGCTGGCGACCCGGCCTCCGCACATTTATCGCGCATTGCTCGAGGCGACGGCGTTCGGCACCCGGACGATTATCGAAGCGTTCGAGAGCAAGCGGTTGCCCATCCGGCGCGTGTTCGCCTCCGGTGGACTGGCACAGAAAAGCGCCTTGCTCATGCAAATCTATGCGGACGTCATCCAGCGTCCGATTGCCATTTCCGCGACCGAGCAGGGCAGCGCCTTCGGAGCCGCGATGTATGCCGCGGTGGCGGCGGGACTCCATCGGGATATCGCGGCGGCGGCGCGCCGGATGGTGCGGCCTCCCCGGGAAACCGTCCGCCCGAACCGTGCCCACCGGGCGGCCTACGACGGCCTCTACCGCGAATACCAGCGTATGCACGACTATCTTGGGCGCGATCCCGATAGCCCGATGCGAGCCCTGCACCGCCTGCAACACAAATCATGAGCAAGATCGCCATCCGCCCGGCCCGGCGCGAGGACTGCGCGGGCATTCTCGAGATCTATAACGACGCCGTGCGCCACACCACGGCCACCTACGATTACGAGCCGCGCACGCTCGAACACCGGCTCGGCTGGTTCGAGGACCACGCCCGCAGCGGCCTGCCGATCTTCGTCGCGACCGACGAAGCGGGACAAGTCGTTGGCTGGAGTTCGCTCAGCCGGTATCACGACCGCATGGGTTTTCGGTTCACGGTCGAGAATTCGGTCTACGTTGCCGCCGACCGGCGTGGCCAGGGGATCGGCGGCTGGTTGCTCCAGCCGCTGGTCGAACATGCGCGCGCTCATGGACTCCGCGCCATCATCGCCGCCATCGATGCGGCCAACGAAACCAGCATCCGGCTGCACCGGCGCTTCGGCTTCGAGACCGTGGGGGTCTTCCAGCAGGTCGGCTACAAATTCGACCGCTGGCTGGACGTCGCCTACATGGAACTGCTCCTGCCGGAGGCCGGGGTGAGGCGGTAGAGACTCGGCGCATTTGGCGGAGCCGTGGCGTGTCCTCAGGGATGCGGCTTGTCCTTGGCGGGTGCGGCTTTCGTGGCCGTGGCGTTCGGGCCGAAGCGAATGTGCAGGCTGGCATAACCCACCGGCGTATCGCCATGCACCAGACGGATCAGCCCCCACGAGCCGAACGTCGTTACCGCGAAGACGATGGCTCCGACGGCAATCAACCGGGGCAGACGCATCGGCGGCGGGCCAGCGGAAAATGGTTCTGCGCCGCCGGTGCGGCCAGCGAGCAACACGATGGCCGCGCAGAGGAGGGCATTCAGGAAAATCAGGCCTTCGGTGATGAGGCGTTGCGGCGCGAACGCCACCACGACCCGCTCGAAATTGCCCACGACCACCCAGCCGAGAAAGACGAGAAAGAGCAGTTGGCCGCGCGCGGCCGGGGCGGCATCCAGCAGCGGGATCGAGCGGCGGCGGTGCGCCAGCAGCACGGCGAACAGCAGCGCTCCCACCAGCAGGTAGGCCAGGTTGTACCAACCGACGAGCGAGAGCCCATATATCTCGCCCGGCATGGTGCCGGCCTTGAGCCAGGAGGCGGGATTCTTGAGGAAATTCAGGTAGGTAATCGCCACGAGGACGAACAACGTGGCGTAAATCCGCGTCCAGTGTGGGTGGGCCGCTGGAAGGTCTTCCAGCTTCGGAACGCGGCGGCTCAGCCAGTGCATCATCCAACCAATCCCGATGCCGTTGATCGCGCCATAGGTCTGCTCCAGGACGCTGTGCCAATTCGTCGCCCACCCGGTGCGTATCGCCAGCAGTTTCAACGCCTCGCCGCCCGCAAACCCCACCCCTCCGACCAGCCCGGCCAGGATGGCCGCCTGCACCAGCTCCGGTTTCCCCCGGCGATGCAGCCAGAGCAGCAGCCCGAGAACCATCCCGGTGCAGCCGGCCCAATTGTCGCCACGCGGCGGGGTCATCCGCCAGCCCAGCCCCACCACCAGGACGAGGAAGCCGATCCACCAGCCGAAGGCCATGTGCCAGACGAGCGAGGTGCCGGCATCCACCCGCCGCCGCACCAGCGCCAGAATCCCCACCGCGACGATCGCCACGGCCGCCCCCAGCCAATCGGTATCGTACCAATACAATGGATCGGTGTGGCGAAACGCGGAATCGACCTGCGGGAGCCGGCTGACCACGAGGTCCTGCAATTGCCAGCCGGCGAACACGACCGTGATCGGAAGGAACAGCCCCCTCAGTTCATCGAGGCTCAGGACCGCCGGCAGGGCCGTGCCCGCTCCCCCCATCGCCGCCCAAAGAAAGCCGATCAGAAATAACGAAGCGAAGCCGTACCACACCGAGAGCGAATGCCCCGAGTGGGTGTAGGCAATCACCTGCATGTAGGAAATACTCCCGCCGAACGACCAGCCCACCGCTCCGAAAAAGCCGAAGCAGGGCACGCGCCCGAGCCAATCCGAACGACCCGCCAGCAACACCGCGGCCATGGCCGCGAGGGCGCCCGGAATCATGGCCCCGGTCTCATGCCCAAAGTTTCCCCGTATCCCCCACCCGAGGGAGAGGGCCAAGGCCGATCCGGCCACGAGCCAGAATCGGCTCTTCTCGGGAAGCTGTCCGTTTCGGTTCATCCGTCGCAAGCAAGTGAAGGCTTCATCAGGTTTTCGCGGGGCACTTTAGGGGCTGGGGCAAAAACTGCGACCCCTCAATGCGTGGCCAGGGTGGCGCAGGGCCAAGAAGTGCGGACACCACTCCCCACCCGCAACAGGGATGAACACGTTTCAATGCGCCTGTGGAGGGGGAAGGGGGACAAGGCTGCCGGGGGAACGGAGGAAATTCTCCCCCTCGGGCGGGGTGCGTGTTTTACCGTGGGGGGATGGGGCAGGGGTGCCGGAGAGGGGGGCGAGGAATCGGGACTATCCCCCCCCTTCTGAAATGCGTGTTTATTCGTGCTAATCCGTGTTAAATCGTGTTAAATCGTGTCAATCCTTTGCGAAAAGTAGACTGCCGACGTGGCTGGACAGTATTGAAGCGGCGGGTTGGGGCGCGCGGCATCGGGAGTCATCGGAAGCGGTAGTCGGAAGAGGGCGTTGCGGGTGGACGGGAGCGGGCGGCGGGCGAGACGCCCGTCGCGACAGCCGAGACGGCTGTTGTCACCGCCCGGAACAAGAGGACCGCCACTTTCGAGCGCACGAACACCCCCGGCCGCATCGTTCTGCTTGCGGCCCAATCCGCGGTCCGGCTACCGTCCCGAGCTTTAACGAGATGAGTGTCGTGAATCATGCCGCCGCGCCTGCCGCGCGGGTCTTTACCGTGGATCAACTCCGGGTCCGGGTTTTCGCCAACCAGCCGGATTTGGCCACCGCCGCTGCCTTGGAAGTCAATGCCTACCTCCGTGAAACGATGGCCCGCCAGGGTTCGGCGGCGGTGATCCTCGCCACCGGAAATTCCCAAATCCAATTCTTGAGCAAACTGGCCGGACTCCCCGGAGTCGATTGGTCCAAGGTCACGTTCTTCCACATGGACGAGTATCTCGGCATTTCGGGGGAGCATCCCGCCAGCTTCCGTCATTATCTGCGGAAGCGCGTGGAATCGATCATCAAGCCCAGAGCCTTCCACTTTATCGAAGGGGATGTCCTGCTCCCGCTCGAAGAGTGCGCCCGGTACACGCGCCTGCTGCAGGCGCAACCGATCGATCTCTGCTGCCTGGGCGTCGGCGAAAACGGCCATCTGGCCTTTAACGATCCGCCGGTGGCTCGATTCGACGACCCGCCGAGCCTGAAAATCGTGAAGCTCGACGACGCCTGCAAAATGCAGCAAGTGCGCGAAGGCCATTTCCCGAGCCTCGAATCCGTTCCTCCGTACGCTTTCACGCTGACGATTCCCGCCTTGTGCGCGGCCCGTTCCATGATCTGCCTGGCTCCCGAAAAGCGCAAAGCCGAGGCGATTCGACGCGCCCTGCGCGGCCCCATCGAAACCGCCTGCCCGGCGAGCTTTCTCCGCCAGCAGAGCCACTGTTCCCTGCTGCTCGACGAAGATTCGGCCGCGTTGCTCTGACGTCTGGACGGTTCGGCGGCGAACGGCTGGTTTGCGCGCTTGATCGAGTGGGTGGCGGTCAGTAGCGTGGCGCGCTGCATGCGGACGGTTTTTTACAAGCGGGCGACCTTTGTGACCCATTTGCCGGTCGAGCACCGCTACACGCCCGCGCATAGCTGGCTGGCGCGCGGGCCGGAGGGGGATTGGCGGGTGGGGTATACGAAGTTCGCCTTGCGCATGCTGGGGGAGTTGGTGGAGGTGCGGTTCGACCTCGCCGCCGGAACGCCTGTGGAACCAGGCGTGGTGGTCGGGACCATCGAAGGATTCAAGGCGATCAGCGATATCTATTGCGCCGGCCGGGGCCGATTCGTCACCGGCAATCCCGATCTGGCCTCCCGATTGGAGGATGTAGCCGAACATCCCTATGAGGCGGGATGGCTGTACCGGATCGAGGGGGAGCCGGACAGCCGGGCTATGGATCTGGATGGGTACCGGGCGTTGCTGGATGCCACCATCGACCGCATTCTGGAAAAGCAGCGGCAGGACGAAAGCCACGGCTGAAAGCGGGTTTCCGGCAGGAATTAGGGGTGGGGATGTGCGTAGGAACGGCGCTTTACAAACCGCGCCCGTTCTCCACTCATTGCCAACGAAATTCACACAGATGTTGGGGGAGGCCCGATCCTGAGCCGCGGAAGCCGGAGAGGGGCGAATCTGAGTTCAGCGGCCGAAATGGCCCGGCTAAACGATCCCCAGGGAATGGAAGGTCGGACGTTGCTGGATTGCGCGAGCCGCAGCATATTGGCGGCTCAGCGTCAGGACGGAAACACGGGATGAGTGCGGTTGCGCGATATTACATGATCGGGGGATTCCTGGGGGCGGGGAAGACGACGGCGGTGGCCGCGCTGGCCCGGCATTTGGCCCAGCAGGGGCGGCGGGTCGGCCTGATCACAAATGACCAGGGGAGCGAGCTGGTGGACACGGCGATGCTGCGAGCCCGGGGCTTTGCCACGGAGGAGATTCCCGGCGGGTGTTTTTGCTGCCGGTTCAATTCGCTGGTGGACGCCGCGCGGAAGTTGACGGATGCGACGAAACCAGACGCGTTCGTCGCCGAACCGGTCGGGAGCTGCACGGATTTAGTCGCGACAGTCAGCTATCCCCTGAGACGGATTTACGGAGGCCGGTTCAGCCTGGCGCCGCTGAGCGTGCTGGTGGACCCCATCCGCGCGGAGCAGGTCTTCGGCTGGCACGCGGGTCGAAAATTTTCGGACAAGGTGCTCTACATCTGGCGCAAGCAGATCGAGGAAGCCGATCTCATCGTGATCGCCAAGGCCGACCTGCTCGACGAGGCTCGCCTTGCACGGCTGCGGGAACGGTTGACAGCGGAGTTCCCGACGAAACGGCTCGTCGAGGTCTCGGTGCGCCAGGGCCGCGGCATCGAGGAATGGTTCCAACTGTTGGATTCGATGGCTCCCGGCTCCGGGGCGGCGATGGAGGTGGATTACGACGTTTATGCCGAGGGGGAGGCCCTGCTGGGCTGGCTGAACGCCACGATCGATTTCCGAGCGGACCCGGCGGTGGACGCGACGGCGGTTTTGCAGGCGCTGGCGGAATCGATGCAGCAGAGCCTCGCGGGTTCCGAGATCGCGCATTTGAAAATGACCCTCAGCCCGGACGAATCGCTGGCGGGCGAGATCGCGGCCTTGAGCGTGGTGCGCAGCGATTTAGTCCCGGAGCTGACGCTGCGGTTGGAGGCGCCGATCACCGCCGGCCAGATCATCGTGAATTGCCGCGCGGAAGGAGAACCCGAAGCATTGAGGGCCGCGCTCGAGGAAAGTCTTGAGCGGTTGCGCAGACAGTTTCCCGAGCTGGCGGCGCGGCTCGAGCACGTCGAACAGTTTCGCCCGGGGCGGCCGCAACCGACCCATCGCTTCGAACGCCCGATCACCCTCGTGGCTCCCGCATGAAGCCCCCGGTCCTGCTTTATTGCCACTGCCGCTATGCGCAGGTGCTGCCAGAAGAGGTGAAGCGAGCCACCTTGAAGCGGCTCTGCGACTCGGGACAGCCGTTCGAAGCGGTCCCCGATCTGTGCGAATTGGCGGCTCGGCGGGACCCGGCGCTGGCGCGGATCGCGGCGGCCGGCCCCGTCAAGATCGCGGCCTGTTTTCCGAGGGCGGTGAAGTGGCTGTTTCATTCCGCGGGCACGCCGCTCGCGCTCGAAACGACGGAGGTCGTCAATTTGAGAACGTTATCGGCGGAGGAGGCGGGCTCGGCCTTGCTGAATCCGCAACTCACGGCCAATATTCCGGCCGGAAAGGTCACCGCCACGGATGCCCCGGCGGTCGTGGCCGCCGAATCTTAATCGGTCAAATACGGATAAAGAATTGTGGCGCTCTTAGATCGAACTTGCCGAGTGGTGCTGTATGAGGGGCCGGGAGCCGAAACGCTTGCGGACGGGGAGCGGCTCGAGCTGCTGTCCGCCCTGCTGGAACAGGGCTTTCCGGTGACGCGGGCAGGGGCGGAGCGTCCCGTGGCCCCGGCCGACGACGTCCCGGTGGTGGCCTTGGGGCGGTTTACGGAAGCCGCGCCGGCGGATCAGGAACGATTTCGCTGGCAGACGCTAAACGGCGATGCAGCGCCGGCCGTGGTGGCCAAGCTGGCCTCGAAGCGGACAGCGATGGGCGCCCCCGAACCCGGGGTCTGGCGGCCGTGGTTCCCGGTCATCGATTACGACCGGTGCACCAATTGCATGCAGTGCCTGAGCTTCTGCCTCTTCGGGGTGTACGGAGCCGATGAGGAGAAGAAGATCCAGGTGCAGAACCAGGACAACTGCAAAACCAATTGCCCCGCCTGCTCGCGGGTTTGCCCCGAAGCGGCGATCATGTTTCCGAAGTACAAGGCCGGGCCGATTAATGGAGACGTGGTAAGCGACAGCGATCTCAACCGCGAGAAGATGAAGATCGATATCTCCGCCCTTCTCGGCGGCGATGTCTACTCGATGTTGCGCACGCGCAGCGAGCGCGCCCGCTCCCGGTTCTCGAAGGAACGGGATTCGGACAAAGCCCTGGCGGAGCGGCAGAAATGCCTGGTGAAGCTGCAAAGCCTCGCGGCCGACATTCCGCCGGAGGTCCTGATGAGCCTGCCTTCGCCGGAACAGATCGCGCGGAAGGCGGAGGAAGCCGCGGCCAAGGCGAAGGCGGCGCTGGCGGGAGCAAGTTGAGCATGTTGCCCCGCCTGGTCTATCGCACGTTGCGCAGCGCCGATTTTAGGTGCGTGCGGAAATTCGCGTGGAATTTCGGCGTGAAGGGGCTGGTCTCGGTGGAGCGCTTCAAGCACCGGATCAAGCGCGGGGAGTACTTCCCGCCGTTTCTTTACATCTCGATTCTGAACTCGTGCAATCTGCGTTGCCAGGGCTGCTGGGTGGATGTGACCGCGCCGCGGCAGGAGATCGAACTGGAGGCGCTGAATCGAACGATCGACGATGCGAAGGCCCACGGGAATTCGTTCTTCGGAATTCTGGGCGGCGAGCCGTTCATGCACTCGAAGTTGTTCGAGCTGCTCGAAGCCCATCCGGATTGTTATTTCCAGATTTTCACCAACGGACAGTTCATCACGCCGAAAGTGGCGGAGCGGCTCCGGGCCGTGGGCAACGCGACGCCGCTGGTCTCGATCGAGGGGCGGGAAATCACGAGCGACCAGCGCCGGGGCAACAAGGACGTCCTCAACCGAACGTTGCGCGGGCTGGATGCGTGCTTGGAGGCGGGGTTGCTGACCGGCGTGGCGACAAGCGTCTGCCAATCGAATATCGAGGAACTGCTGACCGAGGAATGGCTGGACGAGTTGATCCGGCGGGGGGTGCATTACGTTTGGTACCACAGTTACCGGCCGGTGGGCCCGCAGATGAATGGAGGGTTGGGCCTCACTCCCGAGCAATTGGTGCGCGTGCGGAAATTCGTGGTGAACCAGCGGGCCAAAGCCCCGATCGCGATTATCGACGCGTATTACGATGGCGAAGGGCGGGCGCTCTGCCCGATGTCGACCGGCATCTCGCATCACATCAATCCGGCGGGCGATATCGAGCCGTGCCCGATCATCCAGTTCGCCACCGAGAATATTCGCGACCCGCGGGGCGTCTTTAAGACCATGCGCGATTCGGAGTTTCTGCGGGATTTCCGCCAGCTCAGTGCCCGGCACACGCGGGGGTGCGTGGTGCTCGAGCGGCCCGACCTGGTGAAAGAACTGGTCGTGAAGCACGGCGCGCGCGATACGACCCAGCGCGGCACCGCGATGGCCGAGCTGGAAGCGATGACGCCCCGATTCAGCCAATGGCTGCCCGGCGAGGAGTTGCCGGAGAAGCACTGGATGTACCGCCTGGCCAAGAAGTTTTGGTTCTCCGATTTCAACGCGTATCGCAACGTGGCCCATGATGCCGAAGGCAAGGCGCGCCAGTTGCGGAGCCAGCTTTCCACCCGTCCCGTCGCACTCCAATCGCTTTAGTTATGTCCAGCGCCTTGTCACTCACTGCTCCGATCCAGATTCCGCGACTCGCGCCGCTCCAGAAATGGCGGACGCCGAAAAAGAACATTCCGCAAACGCTCGCGGAGCGGACACGCATCCTGCAGGTGGTGCGGAATTACGTGGCGGAGTTTTCGCCGGTGCCCCCCTTGCCGGTGCCCGAACTCAAAGTGCATGCCGACCGGGTGGTCACGCGCCTCGGGTGCGACCCGATCTACCTCGACTATGTCGGCGTGCTCATCAACAACGAGATGTGGCGCGAAACGCTCGCGGCCGTACCCTACGAACGTCGGCTATTGCTGTTGCCGAAGTGTCTGCGCGTGGAGAGCAAATGCCCGGCTCCGTTCGATGAATTCGGCCTGCTGTGCAAGCAATGCGGCCTGTGTTCGATTCAGGATTTGACCGTCGAGGCGGAGAAGCTGGGTTACGCCGTGCTGGTGGCAGAAGGGTCGGCGATCGTGATGAGCCTGATCCAGACGGGGAAGATCGAGGCGATTGTCGGGGTGAGCTGTCTGAGCGTGCTGGAGCGGGCGTTTCCGTACATGGAAGCGGCGGCGGTTCCGGGCGTCGCCATCCCGTTGCTGCAAGACGATTGCATCGATACGAATGTCGATCTGGACTGGGTGTGGGACTACGTCCACCTCAACAGCGCCGATACCACCCGTCGGCTCGATCTCTCGGCCCTGCGGGACGACGTAGACTCCTGGTTCACTCCGGTCTCCCTGCCCACGCTGCTCGGCCCGGCGGAGTCGGAGCCCGAACGCATCGGCCACGACTGGTTGATGCGGGCGGGCAAGCGCTGGCGGCCCTTCCTGACCGTGGCGACCTATCAGGCGCTGGCCGGGACAAACGGGAGCGCGCTTCCCGCCGATTTGAAGAAAGCGGCGGTGGCGGTCGAAGCGTTTCACAAAGCGTCTCTGATCCACGACGACATCGAGGACAACGATGCCGTGCGTTATGGCGCGCAAACGATGCATACGGAGCACGGGGTGCCGGTGGCGCTGAATGTGGGAGATTTGCTGATCGGCGAAGGTTACCGGTTGCTGGCCTCCAGCAACTTCCCTGCCGAAACGAGGAGCGCGATGGTGCGAGTCGCTTCGGAAGGCCAGCGCGAACTTTGCCGCGGCCAGGGGGCGGAACTGGCGTGGAGCCACCGGCCTTCGGTGCTTACGCCGTTGCAGGTAATCGATATCTTCCGGCACAAGACGGCGCCGGCCTTCGAGGTGGCGCTGCGGCTGGGCGCGCTCGCGGCGGGACAGCACGAGGAATGCGCCGAAACGCTCGGGGCCTACAGCGCCGCGCTGGGGATCGCTTATCAGATCCGCGACGACCTCGCGGACTGGGATGGGCAGGGGGATTCGAACGACCTCGCCACGCTGCGCCCGAGTCTGCTGTTGGCCGTCGCGTGCGATCGCGCCACCGGCGACACGCGCACTTACCTTGAGCGCGTGTGGCGTCGCGAGGAGCCCGCGGACCCGGTGCGCCTGGCCACGATCTGCCGCGAGACGAAGGCCGATGAGCGTTGCCGGCAACTTCTCGAAACGTACAAGGAAGAGGCCATTCGTTCGCTCGGCACGCTGGAGAACGGCAGCCTCAAGGGCTTGCTCCGCCGGACGCTCGGCAAAATCTTTAACGACGTGGAGATCAAGGGCTGGTGCAAGGAGCATGAAGTCGAGCTTGGGCGAACGCCCGTCACTCTGGAAGTGACTGCCGCGGCCCGATGAGCCTGCGGTTGCAACTCCTGCAAATCGCCCGGCTTGCTCCACGGCTCCTCGCCGATTCCACCGTTTTGGTGCGGGATTTTTTTGCGCGCCAGTTCGGCCCATCCGGCGCGGCGGCCAATCGGGCGGGCGACCCCGATCTCTATTACACCATTTTCGCTCTGGCGGGCGCGCAGGCGCTCGAGGCGCCAGTGGCCACGGCGCAAACCCGCGAGTGGCTTCAAACCTTTGGCGACGGTGCCTCACTCGATTTCGTACATTTGGGGGCTCTCGCCCGGTGTTGGGCGGCGACTGGGGGTGCCACGAAGGAGGTCGCTGGCTCGCTGCTGGTCCGGCTTGAAGAATTTCGCCAAGCGGACGGCGGGTATAACGCGAATCCCGCCGCCGGTTTCGGAACCGCTTATGATGCCTTCGTGGCGCTGGGGGCGTACGAAGATCTGGCCGCCCGGCCGCCGGATAGTCTTGATTTGATCCGCAGCCTCAAGCGCCTCGAGACCGCCGACCACGGCTGGAGCAACCAACCCGGCCAGAAGGTCGGCAATCTCAACGCCACGGCGGGCGCGGTCACCCTCATCACGCATCTCGGTTTTCCGGTGAGCAGCGCCGTCGGGGACTGGCTGTTGGCTCAAGCCGTGCCGGAGGGCGGTTTTCGGGCCGTCCCCGGCGCGCCGATTCCCGACCTGCTTTCGACCGCCACGGCACTCCATGCGCTGGCCTGCCTCGAACGGCGCGTGCCGAGCGGGGTGCATGAGCGCTGCCTGGATTTCATCGATACGCTCTGGTCGGCCGAAGGAGGTTTTCATGGACATTGGGCGGACGATCATCTCGACGCCGAGTACACCTACTATGGCCTGATCGCGCTCGGCCATCTGAGCGTGTGAGCACGCCGCCGGATCCAAAGCGCGTGTGCGCCGCGCTCGAAAAGATGCGCCGGCAGTTGTATTCCGAGCTGGCCGAAGAGGGGCACTGGATCGGCGAATTGAGCAGCAGTGCTCTTGCGACTGCCGTCGCGGTCATCGCGCTGGGGCGGATGGGCCGGCCCGCGCTCGTCGAGCCCGGCTTGCGCTGGCTGGCGGAGCACGCCAATCCGGACGGCGGCTGGGGCGACACCATTCGCAGCGCGAGCAATCTCTCCACCACCGCTCTGGTGTGGGCCGCGTTCGGCGCAAACAGGTGCGACCGCGCGTTCTTCGGAACGATGCAAGCCGCCGAGGCCTGGCTCTGGCGCGCGGCCGGTTCGCGCGAAGCCCTGCCGAAAGCGATCACGGATCGTTACGGGAAGGATCGCACCTTTTCGGTGCCCATCCTGATGACGCTGGCCCTCAGCGGCCGGCTCGGGGCTGACGGTTGGCGGCTTGTGCCCGGCCTGCCTTTCGAACTCGCGGCCCTGCCGCGCTCGTGGTTCGGCGCGCTGCAACTGCCGGTCGTGAGCTACGCCTTGCCCGCGCTCATCGCCATCGGCCAGGTCATCCATCACCACGCCCCCTCCCGCAATCCGTTCGCACGCGTTCTTCGCCAGAGCGTTCGAGTACGCACGTTGAGCCGGTTGGAAGGGTTGCAGCCACCCAACGGCGGATTTCTTGAGGCCACGCCGCTCACGGCGTTTGTGACCATGAGTCTCGCCAGCATGGGCTTGCGCGAGCATCCGGTGGCGCGGGGGGGCGCGGCGTTTCTCGAAGCCTCGGTCCGCTCGGATGGGAGCTGGCCCATCGATACCAATCTCGCCACATGGATGACGACGCTGGCGATCAAATCCCTCGAATCCGACCGCGAACCGTGGCCGGCGGGCCATCGCGAGCGATGGCGGGACTGGTTGCTCGGCCAGCAAGGCAAGGAGGTGCATCCGTATACCGGTGCGGCTCCGGGGGGCTGGGCTTGGACCGATCTGCCCGGCGGCGTGCCGGATGCCGACGACACTGCCGGCGCGTTGCTGGCGCTGGCGGCACTCGGCGAACCGGACGATGCGACCCTCCAAGCGGCGGGACAGGGCGTGACGTGGCTGCTCGATCTCCAGAACCGCGACGGCGGCATTCCCACGTTCTGCCGCGGCTGGGGGGCATTGCCTTTCGACCGCAGCGCCCCTGAACTCACGGCCCACGCGATGCAGGCCTGGTATTGTTGGCGAAACCGAATGCCTCGCGAAATCAGCCGACGCATCGATCCGGCACTCGCCCGTGCCGCGGATTATCTGGAGGCCAGCCAGCGGCGCGATGGCGCCTGGGTTCCGCTCTGGTTCGGCAACGAGCACGCTCCCGCGCAGGAGAATCCGGTCTACGGCACCGCCCGGACCTTGATCGCACTGAACGAATTACAACGAGCAGGGCACCCTGTTCCTGAGCCATTGTGTGCGGCGTCGGCCAGTTTCTTGCGGCGCGTGCAATTGCCCGGTGGCGGCTGGGGTGGAGACTCCGGCGTTTCGGAATCGCTCGAAGAAACAGCACTGGCCGTCGAAGCGCTCGCCCATCTGCCACGCGACGACGCCTGGCGACGCGGGGCGGCCCGGTTGCTCGATCTTGTTGAGGCCGAAGCTTGGAAAACCTCCACGCCTATCGGCCTCTACTTCGCTCGGCTCTGGTACTTCGAACGGCTCTACCCGATCCTTTTCGCCACGAGCGCCCTGAAGCGGGTGGTGGAGGCGACCGGCTCAGAGCAGCTTTGACTCGTCCTGCTTTTCGATTCGCAGCAATTGCTTCTTCACCACTTCCACCTGTTTCGTCAGCTCGAAGAGCGCGCGAAGGATTTCCCCTTGGGTGTCCGGCCGGCCGAGTTTGGGCGTGAGCGGATGCAATTCCGTGACGAGCCGCGAGATTTGGTCGGCCCGGCTCCGCATCTGTGCGATCGCTTCGTTCGTTTCCATGCGGCAACGTCTTGTCCTATTTCGCGAAGGCGGTGTGAGTGGGCCGGCCGGCTGCTTCGATAAACGCCATCAAGTCGAGGATATCCTCGCGGGTGAGCGCGTTGACCAACCCCGCGGGCATCGGCGAGAGTTTTGAAAAATCGCGCCGCGCAATGTCGCGCTTGGCGATATCCACCCGCTGGTTGGGCAGCAACTGATTCGGCACCAGCACCAGGCGGTCCGCCGATTCGTCCACAAGCCGGCCGGTATGGTCTTCGCCATCCTTGAGCCAGACCGTGGTATTTTGATACTGCTCGGGCACCACTTTGCTCGGATCGACAATGCTCTCCAGCAAATCCCGGCGGCTGAACCGCGCGCTCACCGCCGTGAGGTCGGGGCCGATCCCTCCGCCCTCGATCCCCATGCGATGGCAGGCCAGGCATTGCGCGTCGACGAAGGCTTGCCGGCCTTTCTCGAAGTTGCGTCCCTGCTCGACTTTTTCAAGGTCCGCCGCCAACTCGTCCACCGTCCACTCTTTCACGAACGCACGCTCTTTCATGGCCGGGTACTGGCTGGTTCGTTTGCGCCCGCCTGCGACATACGCGGTCAACTCGGCAAACAGCGGCCCGATCTCGGTTTTCTCAGAAGGCGTCAAATGTTCTCCGGCTTCCTTCAAAAAGTTTTTCAGGAAGTTATTGAAGCTGGCGCCGTCCCCGTACGGCCGGCCGGCCTCCGCGAACCACCGCATTACTTCGTCGGGATGCCGGTAATCCTTGAAATCCTTGGTCCAGTAGCTGAAGTACTCGCGGCGCTGATCGGGCGTCCAATGCTTGGCTGTCCGCAGATGGAAAAGGTAATGCAGCAGGTCTTCTTGGGTCTGCGCTTTGGCCATCAGGGCCAGCGTTTTGGCCACGACGTCCAGCGCTCCGAACGCGATCAAGACCTGGGAAATCTCCCGATTCACACGCTCGCTCGCGTTGGGGTAGCTCGTGCTGAGTTTTTCGATGCCCAAATGCACGACGTCCGCCGAGGGCAACCCATGCCGGGCCACGCTCACTTGAATGATCCGTAATTTATCGAGCTGCTGCCGCTCGGGGAGCGTGCGAAGCGGCCACTTTCCCAAGGCGCGCAGCGCTTCATCCTGCACTGCTTTGCCGCCCGCGCGGGCCAGCGCCAGCAAAGCGGCTAGCCCGGCGTCGGCTTTGGTCTCGGCCAGCGCGCGGGCCTGCCATTGAGCCACCGGTTGCGCTTCGAGGGCAATGCGCGCCGCCCATCGGATGGCCCGGTCGGAATTGTCCAGATGCGGCCAGACGCTCTCGATGGCTTTCGGATCGGCCTGGCCGTGGAACGCTTCCAAACGGCGGCGCAACGCCCGGGCTTCGGCGCCGACCGGGTTCGCCTGCCACGCGGGAGCTGTCGAGCCTCCGCCAGCGTAGGTCACCCGGTACAACCCTGAAGCCGTGCCGCGCCCACCGGTCGTGAAATACATCGCTCCATCCTGGCCGATGATCAGGTCGGTCACATTGAAGGGCGGCTTCGGCTGGCCCGCCCGCACCAGCCCGGCCGGCGCCACGAAATTCTCGAACGACCCGCGATAGCTCGCGCCGTCCGGTTCGAGATGCACCGCCATCAACCGGCCGTACGTCCAGTCCATCACGTAGATTGCCTGCTGGTATTTCACCGGGAATTTCGCGCCGCTTCCGCTGCCGACACCCGTTGGCGAGCCCAACCCGATATCGACGGCGGCCCCGAGACTGTCGGCATAATAATCAGGCCATTTGCCGGTGCCGAACCGCCAGCCGAATTCCGCGCCGGAGGTGGCGTGGTTCACGCGGGTGGGCCGGTACCAGGGCATGCCCCAGTCCCATTCCATATCCGCGTCGAACACGAACAACTCTCCATCCGCATTGAAGGCAAAGTCGTATTGATTCCGAAACCCGCCGCAGAACAGGCTCCATTCCCGGCCATCCGGAGAGACGCGGCAGATATATCCGCCCGGCGCCATCACGCCGGTCGCATGCCCATTGCCATCCGGCTGGCGTGGGAGCATGTGATCCTCGGCGTAGTTCCGGTGCGGCGATTGGGGCGACAATCCTTCCGGGGGACGGGTATGATTCCCGGCCATGACCCACAAGTAACCGTCCGGGCCGAGTTCGACCGCATGCGGGCCGTGCTCGCCGCCGCCGGGCAGCTTCTTGACCAACTCGATCTTTCCCCAGGTATCGCTGCCGTCATCGGTGATGCGATACAGGCCGGAATCGAAACTCGTGGAGTATTTGTTCACCACCACCCAGAGCGCGCCGTTGGCGAACACCATGCCCTGCACATCGTAGAGCGGCTTCGCGATGAATTCCCGCTTCGCCACTTTTCCATCCGGCCCCAGCGTGACCCGCAGCAAGCCGGCTTCGGGATTGTTGTTGCGGTATTGCGGGCTGAGAATGAGCCGGCCTTTGTCGTCGTGGCAGAGATTTACCCATGAACCTTCTTCCGGCTCGCCGTTTAGCAGGAGCTCGACCCGAAAGTCCGGCAGCACATAAAGCTGCTCGACCGGTGTCGCGACCCGGCGCGCCTCCGGCGGACGGGCTCCCGGCTGGCCGGGCAACACCTGGGCGAAGACATCGCGCCAGGGATCGACCCCCAAGGGCCCGATCACCTGCGCCGCCATCCAGGCCGAATCGTCGAACTCCGGATTCATCCAGCCGCGTCCGGGCCGTTCCGCGGCTTTCCAGGACGCGTCCGTTACCCAGGTTCGCTTGCCTTGCGCCGTCGTTACTTCGATTTGCGCGATGGCTCCGGCCGGGCTTTCGTCGCCGTTGCGGGCCCGGAAGCCGATGATATTCGTTCCGGCGCGCAACGCGCTGGCAATATCGGCCTCGTACCCGGTCTGCCAGCTTATGGAGGCGAGCACCTGCTTGCCGTTGACGAAGGCTTCCAGGCCGTCGTCCGCGGTCGCCACCAGCCGGGCTTTCGTGACGGCTCCATCGAGGACGATGGCCTTCCGAAAGAACCGCACTTCCGTTTCGTCCGTTTTCTTGAACCAGATCCAGGAGGGCGTCTGGCCGAAGGCCGAACCCGCCACCATCGCGCCCAACACGAGCGCGAACCATCGCACACATTTCATGATGGGCTGACCATGCCCCAAGCACGCGCTACTTGAAAGTCCCCAGTTCCAAAGAGCGCAAGCTACGACGGCCGCCGCGCCGCGCCTGCTGGATTACGCCCGTGGCGGCTAAATCGACCAGCCGCCGCGGTAGTGGTGCTGGATGTACTGGGTCGCTTCGGGGGCGTTGGTGGCGCGCAGGCGGGCGGCGTCCCACTCGATTTTGCGCCCGACACGATAAGCGACATTCCCGAGCAGCGCGGTTTCAGTGAGTGGTCCCGAATAGTCGAACGGGCAGGTCGTCGGGCTGCCGAACTTGCAAGCCTGGACCCATTCGCGGTGATGCCCGAGGGAGTTGGGTATGGAGGGAGCCGGAGCCACAAAATCGCGGAACTGGTCTTCGGGTAGCAGCAGGTGCCGGCTGTAGTCAGCGAGGATCGTCCCCTTGTCGCCGACGAACAGGACGCCGCTGCCCCATTTCGCGGCCAGTTCGGCAGGGAGAACATCCTGGGCCGGCTTCTTGCCGCCGTGGTACCAGGTCAACGGGAGGGGCTTGCCATCCGGCCGCACCGACGGGAAGACGTAGTGAACCGTCAGCCATTGGGGTGGAGATTTGGCGTCTTGATCGGGCCCCTCCGCTTCCGCACTGAGGGGGTACTTGAGCCCCAGCGCCCAGAACGGCAGGTCCATGTAATGACAGCCGAAGTCGCCGAGGGCGCCGCCGGAAAAATGCCACCAATTCCGCCATTTGAACGGCACCCACTCGGGGTGGTACGGGACGGGTTGCACCGGGCCGAGCCAGAGATCGTAATGGATGTGCGCCGGGACCGGCGGAAAGGAGGCCGGCCATTTGATTCCGCCATAGCTCGCGCCGGCCCAGACATGCACCGCGCGGATTTCGCCCACGACTTTGGCTTTCACCAACTCGACGACCCGCCGGTAGTTGTTGCCGGCGTGGATTTGCGTGCCGATCTGGGTGGCCAGCCGCGATTGCCGGGCCAGATCGGTGACGATCCGGCATTCGGAAAGGGTGTGGGTGAGCGGTTTCTCGCAGTAGACATGGCGACCGCTTTTCAACGCGGCGACGGTGGCCACGGCATGGGTATGGTCCGGCGTGGCGACGACGATGGCGTGCAGGTCCGGTTGATCGATCAAGCGGCGGAAATCGTGATAGGTCTTGGCCCCTGGGAAGCGTCGGGCGGCGGCGGCGAGATTGTTGTCGTCGATGTCGCAGAGGGCGACGAGGTTCTGGTCGGCGAGATTGTCGATGCTGAAGCCGCCTTGTCCGGCGACGCCGATGATGCCGATGTTCAGCTTGTCGCTGGCGGGCGGACGCGGCGGGCTGGGCGTCGTCGGGGTGGTGGAGCAACCGGCGACAGCCAGCCCGGCGGTGGCGGCCCCCATATCGATGATGAATTTGCGGCGATTCATGATGGTGTAATCCAGTACCGGTTTAGCCCGCGAAAGTAAACATTCTTGAGACGCAGCCAGGACCGGCCGCGGACGGGAACAGGGTGGCGCGGGTTCGGCTCGCTGGCCCCGTACTTGGCGGAGGGGCGCCGGTTTCGGGGAGGGAGTCTGCTTTTTCGGCAGGCACCCCCCCTGTTTTTTGGTCGGGGCTGAGAAAGGCGTGTGCGAATTGAGGCACCCTCCCCCCATTTTTTTTGGGAAGTGGGTCGCAGGGGACAGGTCGCGGCGTTTTCTGACGGGGTTGGAGGGTGAAAAGTGGGGGCAGGAAGGGGCATTTCGCGACATTTCGCAGCATTTCGAGGTATTTTGGGGCAGGAAAGGGCGAATCCGGGCCGACGAAGGGCACGGAGGGGCACGGTGAGGAGCCGACATTTTGGAGGCACCCCCCCCCCCTGTTTTTTGGAGAGGCGGGGTGGTTGGGTGGCCGGAATGGGGCGATGGGAGATGGGCGAGCGCCGGAAAGGATGGATTCTGAACTGGGGCAGCACGGTGGCACCCCCCCCATATTTTTTGGAAGGGGGGTGGCGGATGGTGGGCGAGTGGTTGGGTGTTGGTGTGGACCGTCGTGGCGCGGAGGGGTGGAGCGGAATAGGGGCGCGAGGAAGGGCAGGGAGTGGAGACTCCCTGAGGCAGAGATATCGTGGGGCCATCCGAGGACGGGTCGGAACAGGAGGCACGGCGGGCCGGGACTGCTGTTCGGAGACGATCCGGATGACCACGATATGTGGATCGCAGTCACGCAATCATAATACGCCCGCAGTGGCGAAAATCAAGCAATTGCCGGCCACAAATGGGTCAGGATGCCGGGCCGGAACTCAACTTTACTTCCACCATCGCCAAGCCGGGAATATCGGCGAAGTCCCTGGCATTGGCGGTCAGCAGGGTAAAGCTCCGTTGCACGGCCTGGGCAGCTAGCCACAGGTCCTGAATGCGGAATTGAGGGCCTCTTCCGGTTTTGGCGATTTGGCCCGCCAACCGGCCGAACTCTTCCGCGGTCTCGCCCGTGATCCGCAGGAGCGGCTTGCGCCGCATGCGGCGGAACATCCGTTCGGCGCGCTGGCGGAGTTTGGGGTCGGTCATGAGTTCGATCCCGTAGCGCAGTTCCGCCAGATTGACCGGCGAGACGTAGACGGGTTCCTGGCGCGTGATCGTGTGAATGTCGGCGGCACTCAGCGCTCCCCGTTCGACGGCGACCCAAATATTGGTATCGATCAGATATCCCATGGATTGCGCAAATCGGCGACCGTCTCTCGTTTGGTTCGGCGGGCTTTGCCAATCGATTGGAGCAAGGCGTCGGCGGTGGCATCGTCGAGCGTGCGATACAAGTCACCGAAGACTTGATCGGCCGTCTGGCTGGGAGGCTCCGGCAGGAGGCGAGCGACGTGGCGGCGGTTGCGCACGAGCACGACCTCTTCCTGCTTGCGCTCGACGTCATCGAGCACCCGGCGGAAGTTGCGCGCCACTTCAGTGACATTGAGTGTCTTCATGAATGAATAGTATCAGATGTCATCTGATGCGGCAATGAGGATTGGGCATGAAGGCTGGGCTTCGCGTCGCCTAAAATTAAAGGACCCTGGAGGGGATGAGCTGCGGCCTTCGGGGGCATGGTTATCGCAGATCAATTCCAGGATAGGGCGGAGCGATAGGTCCAACGGGAACAGGTTGGCCGGCGACGGTTGCTCGGAGACGATCCGGATGACCACGAATCTTGGTTCGCAGCCATGGACGAAAAGTCACCCAGGCCAAAGCACAAGGGGAAGTTTCGAGGTTTTCCAATCGATTTCTGCATCAGGGAATGACGAACAATTCGTCCGACTCAGGTTTATTGAAACGCGAGTGCGAACGCAAAAAAAGCGGCAGCGATTTCTGGCGGAATCTCCGTGAACCTGTTTGAGTGTTTCGGATGGCCGATGTGTTCAACCGAAAGAAGCGCTCGCAGGTCATGGCGGCAATTCGCTCGAAGGGAAACAAGGCGACGGAACTGAAACTCGCTTCGATATTTCGGGCCCACGGAATCCACGGCTGGCGGCGAAATGAGCCGTTGTTCGGCAAGCCTGACTTCGTGTTCCGGCGAGAACGGCTCGCTGTTTTTGTCGACGGCTGCTTTTGGCATGGCTGCCCAAGGCACGGAAGAACGCCATCCGGCAACCGTCCGTATTGGAGCGAAAAGCTGCAGCGGAACCGCGCAAGAGATTTGAAAGTAGGCAGAGTTTTGCGTAGAAAACACTGGCGCGTGCTGCGTCTCTGGGAACACGATTTGTCCGACGAGCGGCGGGTGGTTTCGAGAATGCGACGCCAGCTTGCGCTGATGAACAACGAATGAACCTGACAGCGGCCGAATTCTGCGCCGGCGGCGGCGGGCAAGCTTTGGGCTTGGAAATGGCGGGCATCGATTGCGCCGCCGCCGTGGAAATCGACCGCGACTGCTGCACCACCTTGCGGATGAACCGCCCGCGCTGGGATATTCGCCAAGACGACATGCGGCAAGTGGACGGCGTTCGCTGGCGCGGAGTGGATTTATTCGCGGCCGGGGTGCCCTGTCCGCCTTTCTCAATTGCAGGCAAGCAACTGGGCGGCCTCGATGAACGGGACATGTTTCCGACGGCGTTGAGGCTCATCGAGGAAATCGCCCCTCCGGCCGTCTTGCTCGAGAATGTGCCTGGCTTTGCGTCATCTAAGTTCGAGGGGTATCGGCTCAACTTGATTCGAAAACTCGACACGCTGGGCTACCGAGCAGACTGGCGGGTTTTGCAGGCGGCGAATTTTGGCGTTCCCCAGTTGCGGCCGCGATTTATTCTGATCGCGCTCCGCCCCGCTTACTTTGATTTTTTCGAGTGGCCGGAACCGGCCGATGAGATCAAAACCGTCGGCCCGGTGCTGGAAGACCTCATGGGAAAGAATGGCTGGGGCGGCGTGGAGCGCTGGGTGGAAAAGGCGAACCGCATCGCTCCAACCGTGGTCGGAGGATCGAAGAAGCATGGCGGGCCAGACCTTGGCCCGACCCGGGCGAGAAAGCAGTGGCAGGAATTGGGAGTCGATGGCCTGGGAATCGCGGATGAAGCGCCTGACCGGCATTTCGGCGAGGAGGCGATGCCAAAGCTGACGGTGCGAATGGTAGCCAGAATCCAGAGCTTTCCGGATGACTGGCAGTTCAGCGGGCGAAAGACCGCCTCGTATCGCCAAGTCGGCAATGCGTTTCCGCCGCTCGCGGCTTGCGCGGTCGGATTATCGATCAGACGAGCGTTGGAACGCCAACGGGCGCCGTTGAGACCGAATGGCCATGCCAAGGAGTTGCTTCTTTTGGAGAGCTACCGACGGCCGAGAGGGGCGAACCGGCCTGATTCCAAGGCGCGCTCAAGATAAGACGGGTCCGCTTGGTCTTTCGCTTGCCGACTTCGGGGGGGACTACCGAACCGCGTGAACGCGGAACTCCGAACGGGGTCAGCAATCGTCAAGATTCGCCGCTGATTGAGCCGCTTTTAACAGCGCGCTTTCGTTCAAACTCTCGAATCCACCTTGAGGGGTCATCAGGCCAGTCTTGAAAGGCGTGCAGGGTGTAATAGGATTCGACTTTGCCGCTGGGAAGCTTCCTCCGGGTGGCCTCGATTTCCCACCCGAGATAGCGGAGTTCCCGGGTTCTTTTCCTCCAATCTTCCTGTCCCGCCACCAATTCAATGAGTGAGGAAGGGATCGGCTTGAGAAAGTTTCGTTTTAATAGCTCGCCGATGCGCACATGCACTGACGGATGATGCATCACACCTTGCATCAGCTCTTGGTCCTGGGAGGCAAAGTGCGCTTTCTTGCCCGCGTTGCAGTCCTCGCAAACCGCCCACAGGTTTTCCTCAGCATTGGCGCCTCCCCAATCGACGGGGATCTTGTGGTCTACGACCAGAACGATTCCGTGCCGGCTCACGGTTTGGCCGCACATCTGGCAACGACCGTGAGCACGCCCCAACACGGCGGCCCTGACTCGAATGTTGACACCGCGGTCGATCGTGCCTGCGGTGCGCTCGCCTTTGAGGAAATAGCGCACTTCATGGCCAACTTTCCGCTTCTCGAGGAGATACCACTTTCGCAGTTCGCGCCGGCGCCGATCCAGTTGGGCATGTTCATCCGCAGGAAGGTTCAGCTTGGCCCTGATTTGGCCAGAAGTCAGCCCGTCGGGATGGGCTCTCAACACGTCAACGATCTGCTTATGAATCGATCCGGGACGGCTCGGCATGAATCGGCTTCCCTATGAACTGCCTCGCTGGCCCAGCGATTCTTCGATGAGCTTCGGGAGGCTGACTTTCAGCGCTCTCGCGAGGCGCGCGGCCACATCCAGAGTGGGGTTGCGGACCCCGCGCTCGATCATGCCTACATACGTAGGATGCAAGCCGGATAATTCAGCCAGTCGTTCTTGAGTAAGTGCCGCGCCAACTCTTCGAGCGCGGACGGCGCGTCCGAAACGTTTGGCAATCGCTGGCACGACCATTTGCAGTTTTCTGCCAGCGCGGCCCGGAGATGGCCACAGACTATAGTATTTCCAGGACGGCCAGCCGTTTCGAATGCGCAGGAGAGCGAGGGCGCATCAAACCGCCTTGACCCAAGGGATCAGCCGCGGCGGAGGAGGGTGTCGCGCTGGGCGAGGGCGGGGTTGGGGTGGGGCCAGTCGAGGTTGTAGTGGAGGCCGCGGCTTTCGGGGCGCTGCTGGGCGCTGCGGACGATGAGTTCGGCGACGAGGGCGATGTTGCGGAGTTCGAGGAGGTCGCTGGTGACTTTGAAATCCCAGTAGTATTCCTGGATCTCGGCGCGGAGATTTTCGATGCGCTTCTGGGCGCGCTGGAGGCGTTTATCGGTGCGGACGATGCCGACGTAGTCCCACATCATGCGGCGGAGTTCGTCCCAGTTATGCGAGATGACGACTTGTTCGTCGGGATCGCCCGCCTGGCCGGATTCCCAGAGGGGCATGGGGGCGGGCCGGGGAGCGGGGGGCTGCCGGACGAGGAGGGCGGCCGCGCGGTGGGAGCACACGAGGGCTTCGAGGAGAGAGTTGCTGGCGAGGCGGTTGGCTCCGTGGAGGCCGGTGCAGGCGACTTCGCCCACGGCGAAGAGGTTCTGGATTTCCGTCTCGCCATCGAGGGTGGTGAGGACACCGCCGCACTGATAATGCGCGGCGGGGACGACGGGGATGGGCTCCTTCGTCATGTCGATGCCGTAGCGGAGGCAGGTCTGGTAAATGTTGGGAAAGCGATGGATGAGAAAGCGGGCGGGCTTGTGGGTAATGTCGAGCCAGACATGCTCGGAACCGCTGCGCTTCATCTCGTTATCGATGGCGCGGGCGACGATGTCGCGGGGGGCGAGCGACGCCTGCGGGTGCGCGCCTTGCATGAATTCGCGGCCGTCGAGGGCCTTGAGGACGCCGCCTTCGCCGCGGACGGCTTCGCTGATGAGGAAGGACTTGGCCTTGGCGTGGTAGAGGCAGGTGGGGTGGAATTGGACGAATTCCATGTTGCCGACGGCGGCGCCGGCGCGATAGGCCATCGCGACGCCATCGCCCGTCGCGATGTCGGGGTTGGTTGTGTAGAGGTAGACCTTGCCGCAGCCGCCCGTGGCCAGGAGCGTGTGGCTGGCCGCGAAGGTGAGGACTTCGCCGGAAGATTTTTCGAGGACGTACACGCCCAGGCAGCGGTTGCGGCCATTCTGCCCGAGCTTGTGCGTGGTGATGAGATCGATCGCGAAATAGTTCTCGAAGATCTCGATATTGGGCTCCGCCGAGATGGCGGCAAGCAGGGCGCGCTCGATCTCGCGGCCGGTGACATCCTTGGCGTGCAGGATGCGGCGCTTGGAGTGTCCGCCCTCCTTGCCGAGATCCCATTGCTTATGGCCGGGCGCATTGGGGTCGTCGCGCTCGCTGAATTGCATGCCGAGCTCGACCAATTCGGCGATGCGGGCCGGGCCTTCCTCGACAATGGCGCGGACGACCGGCTCGTGGCAGAGGCCCGCGCCGGCTTCGAGGGTGTCGCGGACGTGCATCTCGAAGGAATCCTCCTTCGCGGTGACCGCGGCGATGCCGCCCTGGGCGTAGTTGGTGTTCGATTCGGCGCGATGCTTCTTGGTGACGATGGCGACGCGGCCGGACTTCGCGACCTTGAGGGCGAAGAACAGGCCCGCGATGCCGCTCCCCAGCACGAGGAAGTCGAACTGGCGGATGCGGTTAGACATCGGTGCTCTCGAGGCTTTCGGGAGGTGGAGCGGCTGGCTCGGCGGGCGGCGTGGGGGCGGTTTCCGCTGCGGCGGGCGGAGTCGGCGACTTCGATGGAGGGTTCAGGCGGTGCTCTTTCAGCGCGGCGTAGAGGGACTTGGCGAGCGAGGATTTCTCGAAGCCGACCACCTTGGTGCCGCGCACCTGGAGATGCTTTTCCAGCTCGGCGCTCGTGTATTTTTGGACGATGGGGTAATGCGAAAACGCAGTCAGGATTTCCGCGCGGCTCGTCTCGGAAAGGTCGGTGGTGACGAGGAGGAATTGCAGACGGCTCTTGCTGCGCGCGAGCCGTTCCCGGCCGACGATCATCTTGCGCGCGCGCAGGACGAACGGGAAGAGGCGCTCGGCGTCGGGCTTTTTTTCGGGCTTTTCCAAATCAATCGCGCACGCGGACGCCGATCTCCTTGAGTTTGGGGATTTGCGTTTTGCGGGCTTCCTCGCTGAGCGGATTGCCCTTCAGAAAGAGATTGAGAAAGGGAGCGAAGCGCTGCTCCTTGTCGGCGGCGCACATCTCCACGAGCGGGCCGAGGTCTTCGATCTGGTTGTTCTCCAGGAAGAGGTAAAACAGATTGTTGAGACCGCGCAGCCCGGAGAGATCCTTGATGTCGTTGTCGCTGAGCGAAAGGCTGTTCAAGGAGCGGAGACGCCCGAGCCCTTCGATGCTCTTAAGGCGGTTCTTCTGCAAGTAGAGCGAGGAGATTTTCGGGAAGTTGGTGAGCGGCGAGATGTCCTCGATCAGGTTGGTCGAGAGGTAGAGGGAGGAGATATTCGTCAAACCGGCGAGGGGCCGGACGTCCCGGATGTTGTTGGCCGAAAGTTCGAGGTATTGGAGGGCGGTGATCGTGCCGACCGTGGTCAGGTCCTCGAGCTGGTTCTTGGCGGCGTTCAGAAACTGGAGGCGCGGCATGGCCTTCAAGGGCGACAAGTCTTTGACGTCGTTCCGCGCGATGTCCAACTGCGCGAGGCCCTGGGCGTGCTCGAGGCCGGCGAGGCTGGCGAGGCCGGCGGCCGGGCCGAGCAGAATCGAAAGATTCGCGAGATCGGCGGCCACGATGGGCTTGTCGTTATCGCGTTTTTCGAAAATGTACTTCCGGGCGGCCTTTTCGAGATTCTTGTCGGGGAAGACCGGCGCGGGAGCGTCGCCTTCGGCCGCCTGCGCCATCCAGCCCGCCGCGAGCAGGCCCAACATCCATGTCATGGTCGATCGCATTGTCATAGACACCGAAACATCCTGTCTTGGTAGGAACGAGGACGGGCCTGAAATTATTCAACGGATTCGTTTACCGCAACCAAATGCTGCGGCGGTCGGCCGCCTGATTCTCACTCACGGCCAACCGTTGGTTCGATCCGCCCGCGCGGTTCGTCACGGATTCGACGTAAGGTTGTCACTTCGATGTGAGACCAAACTGCGTGCAAAAAGCGTGATTTATGCGAAGATGCGGTTAACTGGAACTTATGTCGGACACGTTGCTGTCGAGAATGGGAGGCCGGGTGTTGGCGCGGCGGATGGCCCGAACGAGCTACCGCCTGCGCAGGGCGGCGAGCGACGCCGACGTCCGCGCCGCGCAAACCTTGCGCTTCCTGGTCTTTAATCTGGAACTCAACGAAGGGTTGGAAGATTCGTACCATACCTGCCGCGACGCGGACCGGTTCGACGCGGTGTGCGATCATTTGTTGGTGGAGTCGGCGGAAACGGGCGAGGTGGTGGGAACGTATCGGCTCCAGACGGGCGAGAGCGCCGCGCGGCAACTCGGCTATTACAGCGCGCAGGAATTCGATTTCGCGCCGTACGAACCGTGGCGCGCGGAGATGGTGGAACTCGGCCGGGCCTGCGTGCATTCGGAGCATCGCAATCTGGCCGTGCTCGGTTTGTTGTGGAAGGGCATCGCGGCGTACGCGCGGGAGCGCCAGGCGCGGTATCTGATCGGTTGCAGTTCGCTTTCGACGGTCGATGAAACGGTCGGCGCGCAGGTTTACGAGAGTCTTTCCGCGCGGTATCTGGCGCCGCCGGCGTTTCGCACGGAGCCGAGCGCGGCGATGCGATGCGACCTTTCCCGGAAATCGTCCGTGGTGACCCGCCCGCCGAAGCTACTGTCCGCCTATCTTTCGGTCGGTGCGACGATTTGCGGCCCGCCGGCGGTGGACCGCGAATTCGGCACGATCGATTTCCTGACTTTGCTCGACTTGGAGGACCTTCCGGATAGCATTCTGGCTAAAGTGGCCGGATGAGACGCGGCGGAACGTGGGTGGCGATAAGCCGACTGGCGCGGTTTCTCCGGGCGATGGGCGCCCGGCTGACGGAGTATTTCTGGCGGGTGCGCGGGCATCCGGAGCGGCAACCGCAGTGGTTGCAACGCACCGCGCAGGCGAGTCTCCAAGCATTGGCGATCCGGGTCGAATCCGTGGGCACTCCTCCGACTGGCGGCTTGCTGGTGTGCAACCATGTCAGCTATGTGGATATTCCCGCGCTGGCCAGCGTGTGCCCGGCCACTTTCGTTTCCAAGGCGGAAGTGCGGCGGTGGCCGCTCTTCGGGCTGCTGGCGCGGTGCGGCGGCACGATTTTTATCCAGAGGGAGAAGCGGACGGAAGTACAACACGCCAACGAGGCCATTCAGGAGCGGCTGGGGATGGGCGGCCTGGTGGTGTTGTTTCCGGAGGGGACGAGCAGCGATGGGGCTTCGGTGCTGCCCTTTCGCTCGTCGTTGCTCGCTCCGGCGGTCGAAGGCGAATGCCTGGTCACCCCAGCCCATATCTCGTACGAGATCGACGGAGGGGAGCCGGGGCGGGAGGTGGCGTATTGGGGAGACATGACGTTCGGCCCGCACTTCCTGAATCTGTTGACCAAGACCGGTGTGCGCTGCCGGGTGGCCTGGGGCCAGCCGCGCTCGGGGCGGGATCGGAAGGCGCTCGCGGTGGCGCTGCATCAGGATGTGCTGGATCTGGCCCGCGCGACCCCGGAGGCTACGGCACGAGCAGGGCGAACGGGCTGATGACGCGGAACCGGTTGACGGCGGCGACGGCGAGGGCTTCGGGCTTGGCCGGGGCGAGCGGCATGGATCGCTTCGCGCCGGGGAGAATCACAGTCTGCCAGCGGCCATCCACCTTGCTCTGCACCAGCCAGAAGGCGACGGAGTTCGTTCCCGCATTCCAGGTGGCGTTGCGAGCGCCATTGCGCAGTTCGGTGGAGAGGAACGGCTTGGCGGCGGGGGCATTGGTCACCACGGCCGGCACGAGCGCGGGATCGCGGTAATGGGTGCGGGCGAGGCGGTCGGCCAGGCCGTCCGCATTGTTCAGCAAGCTGGAGAGATTGTAATGGGTGTAGCCGGGGCTGGGCAGCGTGTGGGCGAGATCGATCTGGCGGAGAATTTCATCGGCGCGCCATTCGTTGCCGACGCGATGGACGGCTCCGCCGGGCCACAGGGGGATGGCCTGATCGTTCTGGCGCTCCCACCAATTGAGCAGGACGGAGAAGCTTTGCGCGGGGGGATCGATCGGCCAGTATAATTGGGGGGCGAGGTAGTCGACCCAGCCCTTGACGAGCCATTGGCGGGAGTCGGCGTAGAGCTTGTCGAAGGCGTCGAGGCCCTGGATTTGGGCCGGGAAGCCAGGCCGCCAGATGCCGAAGGGGCTGATGCCGAACAGGAGCCACGGCTTCAGGCGGTGGACCTCGCGGTCGAGGCGCTCCACCAGCTTGTTCACGTTGTCGCGCCGCCAGCTTGCCCGATCCAGTTTTCCGCCGGCCGCCCGGTATTTTTGCCAGAGAGCCTGATCGGGAAAGTCGAGCAGCAGGCCATTCCGATCCTTTTGCGGGTAGGGGTAGAAGTAATCGTCCAGATGCACGCCGTCGATGTCGTAGCGGCGGACGACGTCGAGAATCACGCGGGTGGTGTGATCCTGAACGCCGGGTTCGGCCGGATCGAGCCAGTAATGCTTGTCGTAGCGGCGGACCCATTTCGGATGGGTGCGGGTGACATGGCGCGCGGCCGCCGGTCTGCCGGCGACGAGGCCGGCCCGGTAGGGATTGAACCAGGCGTGCAGCTCGAGGCCGCGCGCATGGGCTTGTTCGACGGCGAAAGCGAGGGGATCCCAGGCGGGGGTGGGCCCCTGGCCCTGGACGCCGGTGAAGTAGCCGGACCAAGGTTCGAAGGCGGAGGGATAAAAGGTATCGCAGGCCGGGCGCACCTGCAGGAGAATGGCGTTTAGGCGCAGTTGCGCGGCTTTCTCCAGGAGATTAATCAGTTCCACCTTTTGCTGGGCGACGGGCAGGCCGGGCTTGCTCGGCCAGTCGATATTGGCGTAGGTGGCGATCCAGGCGCCGCGGAATTCGCGGGCGACTTTGGGAGGGATGATCGCCGCGGGGATGGTGTTGGCCGGCCGAGCCGCGAGAGCGTTGGTGGCGACCTTGGAGGCCGCCGGTGGGGAATTGGTGGAAGGCTTGGGAGTGGCGGCGACGGTGTTGGTCGACGGCTTCGAGGCGGAGGCGGCGTTGCTGGTCGACGATTTCGGGGTGACGCTGGCGTTCGTGGATGGAACAGGTTTGGCTGGAGCGACTTTAGCCGGAGCGTTGGTCTTCGCGGCAGAGTTCGTGGTGCGCTTGGGGATGGCGTTCGTGGTCGGGGCGGCTGCCGCCTGAAAACTGAGCGAGGCAAGGCATGTTACCAAAAGTAGAATAATGTGCCGAAGAACGGGCAGGAACAACGGTGAAGACGCTCGATTTTGGTCACACGAACCCACATTACGGGCCTGCGCGAGGGGCGTTATGCTGCGCGATCGGATTACGATGGATGATGCACAAAATGTAGAATCATTCCGTGAGCCATAGCCCGGGGGGCGCACCGGCCACAAACGAGACGGGCTCATGGACCGAGGGCCAAGGGGCCGAGCGGTATCGAGCGGTGTGTTCATGGCGTCACGGTAAACAGTTTACCATGCACCGATACAATAACGTCTGAAAAAGTCAAGCAGGCTAGTTTTAAATGTAGACTGACGGGGCTGGATTGGGTCGTTGGGACGGGATACTGTCGTCGGGAAACCAATCGGAGAATGGGGCGTGAAAACGGCCAGAGTTTCGAGGGTTGGAATTGATTCCGAAACGGATGGAATGGGCTCTCAAAATGGGCTATGCCCACGAGGATGAAAGTGATGGCCGATGAGCGCCGGCGGGTGACTTTGCCCAAATCGGTCCGCCCGGGCGATGTCTTCGAAGTGGAAGCGCGGGAGAACGGCAGCTTGGTATTAACCAAGTTGATCAAACCTCATCGGCCCCGTGGAAAGCTTGTCAAAAGGGGAGAACTGCTTTTGCTCTCCTCGGAGGGGACTATCACCTGGGAGCAGACGCGAAAAGCGCTGGAGTGAGGAGGGCGTGCGGGACCCGCCCCGGCCGCAGCGTTCGGTTTGACCAAGCGAGCCGACGGGACGTAAGCTTGGGACGGTGAACCGAACCGCGACATTGGGGGAAGTGCTGGGCTCGCATGAGCTTCCTTTTGTCGTACGGGAGCTGGAGGCGGTGCTGGCGGCGGAGCGGGAGCGGCGGGAGAAGTTCTACGACTGGCTAACGCCCTCGATCAAAGCGGAGTTTATCAATGGGGAGGTGATTGTGCATTCACCGGCCAAATTCGGACAGATCCGAGCGACTGGAAATCTTTTCTCCCTGCTTCATACCTATGTGCAACGGCATCATCTGGGCGCAACGACTTTGGGAAAGGCTTTGATCAGTCTGAGTCGGAATGATTATCAACCCGACATTTGTTTTTTTGGCACCGGCAAGGAGGCGCTGCTGCGGCCTGATACCACCCATTTTCCCGCGCCCGATTTTATTGTGGAAGTGCTTTCCGAATCGACGGAGCAACGGGATTGCACGGTCAAGATGCAGGACTACGCGCTGCATGGCGTGGCGGAGTACTGGATCGTCGATGCGGAAGCGGAGTGCATCGAGCAGCGATTGCTGAGCGGCGGGCGATACGGAGAGCCGACCGTGGCGCGCGATGGGGCATTGCAATCTCCGGCCATCGCCGGGTTTGAACTGCCGGTGCGGGCGATCTTCGACGAGGCGGAGCACGAACGAACGCTGCGGGCGATGCTTGGTTAGGGAGAGATCTGTGATGCTCGCAAAACCGGAACGGGAATTGCAATACCTTCAAATACGAAGCTTGCGTAACAAGGGCCAGAAACAGTTTTAGCACTTCGTGAATCCAGAGCGCATTTATCAACAGTACAGAGAGGACGCCTTGGCTCGACAAATCGAGGCGGAGAAGTACTCCACTTTCGTCGCAATGCCATTCAGTGATTCGTTCAGTTATGAATCTCTGAGCATTTATGACACCTTGATCCGAAAGGCCGCTGAAGTCGCCAACGGCAAGAAAGAGGCAATACGCGAATTTGATATACCCTTTCGAGCTGATCAAGCGTCCGGACAAGCCGTAGTGATTACCGAAGAAATCGTAGTCAATATTTTGGAGATGCACCTATTCTTGGCCGACCTCACGTTTCAAAACGCAGGAGTTATGCTCGAAGCCGGCATTGCTTTTGGACTTAAGCCTAATTCTCAAATCATACTCATTTCCCAAGGCAAGGAAAAAGATCTGCATTTCGATATCCGAAACAACAATGTAATATTCTATCGACGGGAAGACGGGGTCGACCAGCTAGCAAAGGCCATGATTGGGGCAGCGTGCCACTTTGAACAACACGCCCAGAATTACGCGTATCGAGTTTTTGAATCAACAAGCATGTCGGCAATTCACTGCATGAAGTGGTACCACGAGAAGCGCAAAAGCGAACCGGGCCTAATCATGCGAGATACACATGCAAAAGAGATTTTCCCGAAAACGGAGAACATAGCAGAAATGCTTTTCCTAGTCGCGGGGCAAGAACTCTTTCAAAAGAAGCTGTTCCGCTTAAACTGGGCAGAAAAACGAGTTGGAATGATACCGACGCCATTGGGCGAGAAAGCTATACAACATTGGGTAAATCGCGAGAAGGAAATTCCCGCAGCATCAAGTTGATTGATGCATAGAGGTCAGCGATTCAAAGAGGAACTGCCAATCTCATGCCCGGCAAGAGCTACTAAATCATGAAGCTCGATTCCTGTCCCATCAGCTGGTCGCAGCAAGATACAAGTAATTGTCTGCTCCGAATGGGCAACCGCGCCCAGGGCGTAGTCTGGAAATGAGAGCAGCACGGGGCCTGAAGAGACTTTAGCGAACGTTCTCTTATTTCACCTCAATGGCGCGGCCGAGGCAGATGCGGAGCCGTCGCGGGAGTCGGAGTAGGCGGGGCCCTGGAGGCCGAAGCGGAAGACTTCAAAGCCCGGCCATCATCGGGTTTGAAAAACCAATAAGGGCGATCTTCGACGAGGCGGAGCACGAAGGAACGCTGCGTGCGATGCTCGGACAGGAGGTCAGGCAGTCGTTGACAGTCCAGGCATCCGGAGTTACGTAGTTTTTCATGAAAACTACAGTGACCACCACGGAAGCGCAGGCGAACCTGCCGCGACTGCTCCGGCAATTGCCGGCGGCCCGGGCGGTGACGATTACCAACCATGGCCGGATCGCGGGGTTTCTGGTGTCCACGGAGCGGATGGAGTCGATCATCGAGACGATGGAAATTCTCGGCAACGCGGAGGCGATGAAGGCGATCGCGGATTTCGAAGCCGGGCGGTCCCAGGGCCGCGACCTCGCGTGCCTGGATGAGTAGAACGATCATTCATCCGCAAGCGGAAGCGTTCCTCCGCACGCTCGCCCCGAACCGCGCGCCCGGATCGTCAAGGCGCTGAAGGCGTTGCCGTCCGGAGACACGAAGGCCCTGGAAGGGCGGCTGGCCGGCTACGCAAGGCTGCGGGTGGGTGGGTATCGAATTATTCTCGCGGAGCGCATGGAAAAAGGCGGGCACACCTTTCACTGCTTGTTCGCCGAGCGGCGGCCGATCGTCTACGAGCTTTTCGAGAAAATCCTCGCGGAACAAGCGTTGCAATGAGGTTTAGGCGCGGCAATACGTTTGGGGCATAGAGATCGCGGCGGAGATGCTGAATAGGTATCGGACTGGCTGAGGCTGCGTTTTCGTCTTTGCAGGTTGGTCTGAGGTGGTAGAAGCATAGGTATTGCGGGACCCGTAGTAAGGTCGATTGGCGATGAGATTTGAGAAGAGCGGGGCGCGAGTACAAGAAGTCAACAGACGTCTGCGAAGCACTTCGTGAGGCATGCCATGTCTGTCGTCATCACAGGTCGAAGCCGGAGTTCGCCAGCGAAGTTTTCGAGCTTAAGAGTCTGTTGAAAAACTGCGGCCATTCAGTTTGCGCGCACGGCCGGCGCGATGGCGAGGCGGGCCGGCCGAGCATATCCTTTGCGATCTGTGAGGAAGGACCAACGAAGCCAGCGCGCTGGCCCTGCCGCAAAATGGATGGTCGCAGTTTTTCAACAGACTCTTAAGAGGCGCAAGCGTTCTCTTATTTCACCTCAATGGCGCGGCCGAGGCAGATGCGGAAGCCGTCGCGGGAGTCGGAGTAGGCGGGGCCCTGGAGGCCGAGGCGGACGGCGCAGCGGGCGTTGCCGGGGACGTCGAAGTAGTTGCCGCCGCGGCAGACGGGTTGGGGGTTCGTGGCGACGAAATGGGGCTCC
>CAYZKY010000056.1:0-34632 GCA_964478815.1 uncultured Verrucomicrobiota bacterium | reverse complement strand
CCGGAGGGGCCGCCTTAATAGAAGGGAGGATTGAAGACGCGCAGGGAACAACTGGATCGGTGCTGGCGCAAGTCGCGCATCGCCGCGCGCATTCTGTTGCGCGAGGAGCAGGGGCGGCTGACGGCGCGCGATGTCCGGCTGGGCCGGATGCTGGCGGCGGACCCGGGGGTGACGCCGCGGCTGATCGATCAGGCGATTTATGGAATTCGAGGCAGGAACACTCGATTGGCAAGGGAGCAGCGGACAGCGGCTGGATGAGCTGGCCCGGCGGCTGCCGCGGACGCCGCGATTGGAAATCACGGTGTTCGGTTCCGCTCCGCTGCAATTGATGGTGGATCGCGCCTTCTTGAGCGAAGACATCGACTTGTTCGGCAACGAAGACACGACGGACTTCTTAAACAGCTTCGTGGCGGAGCAACATTGGAACAAAGGCGAAACGGAACTTTACATCCAGGTGTGCGATCCGCTGGCGTTCAAGAGCGCGAGCGATTGGGCGAGCCGGGCGATCGAGGCGGAGCGGCATGGGCATCTGTTTCGGTTCGTCCATCCTTGGGATGTGCTGGCCAGCAAGCTGCAACGGCTGGAGGAGAAGGACTTGAATGCGTTCCGCATGGTGATCGCCAGGACCGGTCATCCCACGGAGGAGGAGTGGATTCGCCATTTGCAACTGGCCGTGGATTTGTACCGCCCCAAATTTGACGAAGAGTCGGCCCGGGGCGACATGCTGGCCAATACGCACATTCTGTGGCGGGAGCTGTGGGGCAAGGAGATCGACGTGCGGGCGCGGATTATCCGGCCGGCCATCGAGCGGACGGAGAGAGAGTACCGGGCGGCGGATCCGGCGCTAAAGGATCGGCTGGCGAAGTTGCGGATGCCGGGGGCTTGAGAGCCGATCCGGGGAGCGATCAAGAACCGCGCGATCGGCGAGTCTTGCCTTTGGGTCGAGTTGGGACAGGCATTTCGAGGCCGGCGAGCAAGTGGGTATTGATCCAGCGGGAAGCGCCGTTGGGCAGGGCCACTTGCACGACCTTTCGATTGGGCATGATCCAGATGAAGTCTTGATGCGGGACGAGCAGTCGTTCGCCGTTCGCCATCACCAATTCGAACGGTTGGAAGGGTTCCGCCTTAACGATCTCTTCGATTTGCGCCAAGACCATGGAGACATGTTGCCCGCAGGCAAAGGCTTGTCAACCGAGGCGGCCGGGGTGCGATTATTTCAGGCGGTCGTCTGCCTCTCCCAAAGGCTCTGCCAAAACCCCAAATCCCCCTCTTGCGCAGCCGCCTCCACTGCGACATATTGGCTCTATGATCGCGAACCCAAACTCGCGGTCGCCCGGATCGATTCCGAACAACAGACGCGAAACCTTCGCGCCTCCTGTTCCGATTCTCCCCCGCGCGACCCCGCCGCACCGCCGTGTCTCTTCCCCCGGGAAGAGCCTCGGAAGGTTGTCCTATGTCACAATTGTCAAAATCCTCCCCCTCCCGGCGCGCCCCCTCCTGCCCCCGCCAAGCCATCGCGCCTACCCTCACCAAACCCGCGTAAATAGGACTTCCTGCGCTCAAAATGACCCGCCCTTCACCCTTGCTAACCCCCTCCCGCTATCCAGGAAGTCTACATTTATGGTCGACAGAATCGGGCGACGGGCCGAAGCCGCGAGCGCGCAGGTTATTCGTAGCGGAGGGCGTCGATCGGGTCGAGCTGGGCGGCTTCGCGGGCGGGGTAGAAGCCGAAGAAGATGCCGATGAGGGCGCTGAAGGCGAAAGCGAGGCCGATGGAGCTGGGGGAGACCAGGGTCACCCAGCCGAGCTTGGCGGAGAGGAGTTCGGCGCTGCCGACGCCGAGGCCGATCCCGATGACGCCGCCGAGGACGCTGAGGGTGACGGCTTCGACGAGGAATTGCATGAGGATATCGCGGCTGCGGGCTCCGACGGCCATGCGGAGGCCGATCTCGCGGGTGCGTTCCGTGACGCTGACGAGCATGATATTCATGATGCCGATGCCGCCCACGAGGAGCGAAACGCCGGCGACCGCGCCGAGGAGGGCGGTCATGACTTTCGAAGTGGCGGTGGCGGTGTCGGACAGTTCCTGCTGCGTGCGGATGCTGAAGTCGTCGTCCTTGTCGTCGGCGAGGCGGTGGCGCTGGCGGAGCAGCTCGCGGATGCCTTCGGTGACTTCGGGGACGACCTCGGCGCTGGCGGCCTGCATCTGGAGCATGAAAAAGGCGGTGGCTCCGGAGAGGCGTTTCATGGAGCTGGTGTGGGGGACCAGGATGACATCGTCCTGATCCTCGCCGCGCATGCCGGCGCCCTTGGGCACGAGATAGCCGACAATCGTGAAGGGGGCGTTCTTGATGCGGATGACCTGGCCGACCGGATCGGTGCCCGGCCCGAAGAGGGTGTCGGCGGCGGTCTTGCCGATAAGGGCGACTTTATTGGCGTTGCGGACATCGACGTCGGTAAAATTGGCTCCGGACTGAACGTCCCAGGCGCGGATGGCGAGGTAATCCTCGCTGACGCCGAGGATGCTGGTGCTGAGGTTTTGATTGCCGAAGGCGACCTGGGCATTGTTGCGGACGCTGGGGCTGACGCCGGTGATGCCGGGAACTTCGCGGCGGAGGGCATCGTAATCGCCGAAGGTGAGGGTGCCGGCGCTGCCGAAGCCCATGCTGAAGCCGCCGCGGCTGGTATTGCCGGAGAAGACAGTGACGGTGTTCTGGCCGAGGGCGGCGATGCGGGCTTCGATCTGGGCCTTGCCGCCATTGCCGATGGCGACCATCGCGATGACGGCTCCCACGCCGATGATGATGCCGAGCATCGTCAGAAGCGTGCGCAGGGTGTTCCGCTGCAAGGCGCGCACCGCAATCCGGAAAATCGCCATCATCATCATGCGGCACCTGCTTCCACGAGTTCGACGGCCGATTGTTCCGCCCGGAGTTTGGCCAGTTCCCGGGACGAGTCGAGGCGCTCTGCGACCGGTTCGTCGCGCAGGATGCGGCCATCGCGCATGATGACCATGCGCTTGGTGTAGTGCGCGATATCGAGTTCGTGCGTGACCATGACGATGGTGATGCCCTGCTCGTTCAAGCGCTGAAAAACGCCCATGATCTCGATGCTGGTCTGGGTGTCGAGATTGCCGGTAGGTTCGTCGGCGAGGAGGAGCTTGGGCTCGTTGACGAGGGCGCGGGCGATGGCGACGCGCTGTTGCTGGCCACCGGAAAGCTGGTTGGGGTGATGATCGGCGCGGTCGCCGAGGCCGACGAGGCCGAGCATCTTGAGGGCGCGTTCCTCCTGCTCGGCGGCGGTGAGGCCGTTGCGGGCGTAGAGGAGGGGGAGTTCGACATTTTCGAGGGCGGAGGTGCGGGAGAGGAGATTGAAGCCCTGGAAGATGAACCCGATCTTGCGGTTGCGGAGGTCGGCCAGTTCGTCGCGGTCGAGCGTGCCGATATCGGTGCCATCGAGGAGGTAGCGACCGGCGGTGGGGCGGTCGAGGCAGCCGATGGTATTCATCATGGTGGACTTGCCGGAGCCGCTGGCGCCCATGATGGCGACGAATTCGCCGGGCATGATCTCGAGGGAGACGTTCTTGACGGCGTGGACATCGATCTCGCCGGTGTGATACGTCTTCGAGAAGCTCTCGAGTTTGATGATGGGCTGGCTCATCGCGGGGAGGCGATTTAGCGTGGCCGGTTGCCGCCGCTGGTGCCGCCGCCACCGGAACCGGTGCCGCCGCTGGGGCGCTGGCCGCCGAAGCCAGGGGAGGCAAACGGGCTGGTGCCCTGCGGGATGGCTGAAGCGGTCGAGACGGGGAGGTTCACGCCGGCGACGACGACATCGCCTTCGTTCAGCCCTTCGAGGACTTCGGTGTTGGTACCGTCGGAGAGGCCGGTCTTGATCGTCGCCGCCTTGAGGGCGTTCTTCGGCGCGCCGGGCGACTGATCGAGAAGGTAAACCGTGCGGGTGACCGGGCCTTCGGGCGCGGCGCCGCGGGAGCGGCCTCCCCCGGGCCCTCCGCCGCCGAAACGGGAGCGCATGGCTTCGCGCTGCTCGGGCGTCATGCTTTCGAAGCGTTTGCGCATTTCGTCGCGTTGCTCCTGAGTCATATTCTGGAAGCCCCCACCGCCGCCAGGACCAGGGCCGCCGCCGCCGGGGCCGACACTGGCCGCGACCGGTTCGCCATCGCGGCGGGAGGCCGGGGCGTTGGTGCCGGAGGCTTTGGCGACTTCGTTCGTTTTTTTACCGAGCATGGCATCCGTGGGGCGGAAGCGCAGGGCGGCGTTCGGAATGAGCACCACATTGTCGCGCCGTCCGGTGACGATGGAGGCGGAGGCGGTCATGCCGGGGCGGAGTTTGAGGTCGGCATTGTTGACATCGACCACGCAGGTGTAATTGACGACGTTCGCGTTGGTGACGGGCGCGAAGCGGACCTGGGAAATCCGGCCGCGGAACTGGCGGTTCGGGAAGGCGTCCACGGTGAAGTTGACTTCCTGATTTTCCTCGACGCCGCCGACATCGGCTTCGGAGACCATGGCCTCGATGCGCATCTGGCGGAGGTCCTGGGCGATCTGGAAGAGGGTGGGCGCGCTGAAGCTGGCGGCGACGGTCTGGCCGACATCGATGGCGCGGGCGATGACGATGCCGTCGGTGGGGGAATAGATAAAGGTCCGTTCGAGATCGACTTGGGCGCGCTTGAGAGAGGCATCGCGCGTGGCGACGACGGCGGTGGCGGCCTTGAGATCGGCGACGGTTTTGTCGTACTCGGAAGGCGAGATCAGATCGTTCTGGCGCAATTCCTTGGCGCGCTTGTGATTGAGCTCGGCGTAGAGCAGTTGAGCCTTGGCGTTCTCTAGCTCAGCCTCGGCGGAGGTGATGTTCTGCTGGAAGGTCGAGGGTTCGATGCGGGCGAGCAATTGCTTGTTGGTGACGGGGGAGTTGAAGTCGACGAACAAGTCCTGGATGATGCCGGATACTTGGCTGCCGACCTGAATGTTCTTGACCGGGGAGAGGGCGCCATTGGCCGTGACGGCCTGGACGATATTGCCCCGGGCAATGGTGCTGGTCTTAAAATCGACCGGTTTATCGGGGCTTTGGGCTTTGCGCCAACGCCAGCCCCAGACGCCACCGGCGATCAGCACCAGGATCACCACCCATTTGAACCAGCCTCCTCGTCGTTTTGCAGCCATGATATCGAATAGTCTAGGTGGAAATCAGGCGGGAGACAGGCTGTCTGTCCCGCTCGGCCGGTCTGGGCGTTCTAAGCGCATACACGGCACATGACCGGGGGGAGCCCAAGCCGTTACAGCCCGGCGAAGGAATCCCGAGAGGGAGAGGGAGAGCGGGCGAAGGCACCGAGGCTACCCGCCGTTATCTCCAATGGCTTCCACAGGGCACCCCTCCTTGGCTTCCTTGCAGAGGGCTTCCTCCTCGGGGGATTCGGGCTGTTTCATGACATAGGAGTAGCCGCCATCATCATTGCGAGTGAAATTCGCGGGAGCGGTTTCGCGGCAGAGATCGCAGTCGATGCACTGGTTATCGACGTAGAACTTGCCGCCTACGTTATCCCCATATCGGTTCGCAAGATCAGCCATAATGCTCGGTCGTTTTTCGAAAGCTTGGGCCCGGGCGGAGGACGATTCAAGCACTTTTCGCCCGCGGCAGCGGCGGCGGGCGACCCTCTCAACGCTTATGGAGCGGGCGGTGAGCCAGGCGGACGGCTCCGGTCGAAGAAGGCCTCGAGCGGGCCGGCATCGAGGAGCCAGGAAGTCGTCGCCCGAATGCTTTCAGCGGCCGCTTGTTGTGGGGCAAGTCCCGCAAGCCGTTATCGACGAAGCCTCATACGTTTCAGTTGTCGGGATGAGGTGCTCCCAAGCTTCAGACAGGCTCTGAGGACGAACGACGTGGACTTTTAGGGGCGGCGAGCGCGATAAAAGCGCGCTGGAAACAGGCGCAGGTCCGGGTCGAGGAATTCGAAGTTGGGTTTCGAAAGGAGATTGGTGACCACGGGTTTCCAATCGGCCAGTGGACCGAGGGCGGTGCTGGCCTCGAGGACGAGGTTTTCGCCGGGGGTTCCATCGAGGACGATCTTGAGACCGTTCCCAACGCGGAGCGGCGGCAGGAGTTTGAGGGCCGCAGAAACGGGTCGAAGAACGACTTCGCTCGCCAAATAGGCTGGAGTAAACGTCAGTGGCCCCGGAGACGCGGCGGCGGCGAACGATCCGAACTCTCCCACGCGCCGGGCGGCGGACACGATGGCCAACGAGTCTCCCGCGCCCGGGGCGTAACCCTCCGTGTATTCCACTTGCAACGCGCCATTGAGGGTGGCGGTTCCGGCCACGGTCAGGCGGCTAAACTGGGTGCCGGGGATCGTGCCGCCCAGATAAACTCTGAGGCCGGCGTTCGCGCCGGGCGAGTAATCGCCGGCCAAAGCAAACGTCCCCGTGTGCAACTCGAGCAACCCATCGTGGTGGAAGCGCGCGAGGTTGGCCGTGGTGGTGCCGGGGCCGGCACTCTTGCGCAACGTGGCACCGCTCCGGTTGGTCAAGACCAGTCCGTTCAGCAAACCGAAGTCGCCCGCGATGTCGAACAGGCCATGGTTATCCACGATGCCGCCGCCTGACTGGTCCAGGTTCGCCCCGGCCAGCCGCACGGTGCCAAAGTTCTGAATGGCGTAGCCGAACAGCAGCGTGCGGTTGCCCGCTCCCGCGACGGTCAACTGGCTGCCGGGGGTTGTGGTCAAGCTATCGCCACCACGCAACAGCCCACCAGTCCAGAGGAGATGGCCGGTATGGGTGAAGCTGCCGTCGATCAGTCCGTTGGCGATCTCGAAGTCGCCTTTTATCGCCCCGGCGAACCGGCTGCCATCGACCGGCCCCATCGTGGCGGCGATGATGCGGTGGAGCCCGGGACCTTCGAAGGCGGTGCCATGTTCGAAGAGGTTGGCTTTCGTATAACGCATTTCGGTGCCGGCCGCCGCGCGGAGGGTGCCGCGATTGATGAGGCTGTAGCCGCCGTTAATGAAGAAGGCATTGAAATCCAGCGTGCCTTCGAGCACCTCGACCAAGCCATCGTTGCGAAACGCCACGGGAACGCTGTTGGTGCCCGGGCCGGCCAGCCTGCGGAAGGTGGCGCCCGGGCGGTTGTGGAAATCGAAGCCGGTATTCTCGAAGCGCAGGAAGGACCGGTTCCCCACGATCTCGAACAGACCGGAATTCGTCACCCAGGCCCCGAACACGCCTTGCAACGCGGTGGATTCCAGCCGCACCGTCCCGTGGTTCTCAATGCCGGAACCCCCGCGCAGGCCGACCGCGTTTCCGTTGGCGACCCGCAGCGTTCCCCCCGGTGGAATCACGAGCGTCGCGCCGCTCTGGAGTTCGCCGCCCGACCACTCCGCCAAGGTGGTGACGGTCAGCCGGCGGGCACCGCCGATCCGCCCGCCCGTCAGGCTCAATCCGGCTACCGTGGCGTCGGTGTCGTAAAAATCCACGATGTCGTCGTCGATGAAGACCTTGTGGTCCGGACCCGGCACCACCGCCGGGCTCCAATTACCCGGGGCGTTCCAGGAACCGCCGCCGGGCCGGACGAACCGCACCGCCGTGACGACGGTGCTCAGGGCGGTAGCCGTGTTGTTGGCGGGGTGAGGATCGTCCGGCCCGGAGGCGATCTCGACAGCCACGAGCGCCGCGCCGTTCGCGCCGGCGGTGGTGACAATGGAGAAGGTCGCTTCGCCGCCGGCCGGGATGGTTCCGAATTCGCAGCGCAATTGATGGCCGGCGATCGAGGAATTCCCCTGGCTCGAACTCATGCTGTTGAAGGTGAGATTGGCGGGAAGGGTTGCGACAAGAACCACGCCGGGCGCCGCTTCCGCACCGCGATTGGCCACGCGACCCGCGTAAGTCACCACTTCTTGCGGCGATGAAAGGATCGGCGAGGCGGTCAACGTGACCGCAAGATCCGCAGCGGGGAACAGCGGCGGGTCGAGTTGCGGGACGAATCCGTGATAGATGAAGCGGGCGGTGGCATCGGGGATCGTCGCGGCGCTGAAACCGGCGACCGGTTCCACGGCGGCGCGCTGGGCATAGCTGGCGGAATAGGCCGCGCCGCCGCCGTGGTCCAGCGAGTCCGCGACGATGCGGTAGCTCGCGGTGGCACGGGTGGCCGCAACGACGTGGTGGGAAAGGGCGAGCCAGGCCAGGCCGAACGCCAGCAAGCGGAGGGCACCCCGGAGTCGCTGCTCCGTGGCGGTCTTGGGGCGTAGTGGCTTGGACATGACGATCACTTGCTCATCACTCGGATCAAGGGTTGCCTCCCCCCCTCTCAAGGGTGATGACCTCGTAGGGCAGGCCATCCGCGGCGACTCGCACCTCATAGCCGCTCGCGATCACGCCTGGCTCCGCTTCGCCGCCTGAATACGGAACATTGGCCAGTGAAATTATGCCAGCCAGGCCGTTGACCAGCACGATCTCTACCCGGCGCAGCTGCGTAATGTCCTTGGCCAGCGCCCATTGAGACAAGTTACGATGGAAGGAAGCGTTGATAATCAACGAAACGGGCGTTCCGAGAGTTGGCTCGATCTCCCCCTGGAAGGCCACATTGTTGTAATTCACTCCGTCCACGATGAGGCGCCACGCCGAGGCCGGAGGCTGTCCGGACGCCGGCCCCGCGAACGCGAGCGCTGGCAAGCTCCCTGCGGCCGCAAGATTCTCTTCCATCCGTCTAATGGGACCAGCCATCCGTCTTAAAATGACCCGGTCGAACGGCTTTCCATCCCGCCCGATTGGACGGGTAAAAATATGAGCGTACGACGGGAACAGCTCGGTGGGTTCGGATCCCGGCAGGCCCCAAGTGATGACGCCGCCGTTGGGGAGCGAGAGCCGGACTACCACCGGAACCCTCGTGATCGAGGTGGGTGTGACGGGGCCGAAGACCCCCGGCCAGGAAAGGTCGGTGATCACGCGGCTCAACCGGATCTCCTCGGGAATGAGCCCATCGAAGCGGACTCCCGGAGCCACCGCATTGTTGATGAGCACCTCGACCCTGCTGCCCGGAGGCAGCCCGCTCGCCGTGGCGCGGCCGGATGAATCGACGTCAACGGCGGTAATCGTCCCCTGCACCACGACGTCTCCGGCAATGGCGGTAGTTCCGTTTGTCGCATAGGGAACGCCGGCCGGGAGCTGGTGCACGCCGATTGAGCCCGCCAGTGCGCCCGCCACCGCGGCGTAGGGCGGGGTAACAACGCGTTGATCCGGGACAAACTGCTGAAAACCGTTGAGGCCGTCATTGAACCAGACCCGCAGGTGAGCGTCGCCGTTGGCCAGGGCCGCCGGCGGCAGGGCGGTCATGTTCGGCAGGGCGGTGTTGCCCAGCAGGACCGAATAAAGCCCCCGGCTCACCGGCAGGTTCACGGCGGAGGCAGGCTGGCCGGAGGCGGTGCCGTCGTTGCTCCAGTAGGTGGCGGTGCCGTCGGCATTGACGAGGGCGAACTTGAACTGGCCGGCGCCATTGAAGTCGGTGGTCCCCACCTGGACGCGGCCCTGGTAGTTCAGGAGCTGGGGAATCTGAGCGATGGAAGTCAGCAGCGGCAGGATCAACAGCGCCACTCCGCGCACCGCGGCCTGACGAAGCCAGCCCGACCTTTTCCGTGCGACCACTCCTTCGGTTCTGGAAATCGTGTTCATCTAGCAAATTGTAGAAATTCCCGCGTCTGGAAACAATAAGTGGTTTGGTGAGGTGGATGTCCAGCCTTGCTTCACCGAGAGAACGGATTTTCCGGATCGTGGAAGAAATGGGGTTGAGGGGACGAGGATACCCATCGGATGGGGCGGGGGCGGGGGCGGTTTTCATCGAGCGTTTCAAGAATTTTCGCGTTTCAAGGGTTCGATTTGCGTAAGTCGTTGATGGGACGATATCGAAGTTTTTGGGTGCTTGAAACGTTTCAGGGTTTTCTACATTTATTTCAAGGCGTTTCAGGGTCGTTTCAACGCGTTTCAACGCGTTTCAGGGGCGAATGACGGGGTGGCGCGAGGGCGGAAGGCATGGGAGAGGGAGGGCGTGGAAGCAGGGTTCGCCGGTGAGGAGGCGTGGTCATTTTTAGGCAGGGAGCGGTGATCGTTCAGGGATGCCAACAGGGGATGACGGTGAGCGGAGCGGCCCCTCACCCTGGCTCTCCCCATCGGATGGGGCGAGGGAGGGGAAAGCGGAATCATCATGCGTTTTGCCGTGCGATCCTGATGTTTACGGGGTGGGCAGACGTTGATGGCGGGAGGGTTCGCCGGTGGGCGGAAGGCCGGCGGGGTGTCCATGCGGTTCGAGGTGGTTTTGGCCCTACAAACCCAATTTACGGGCCTCCGGAGGGGGTAGATGAGGGAAAGCGCGAAGGAGGAGGCCGACAGCGCGTGGGGGAAATCATGGACCATCTGGCTGGGGAACGCTGGGAAGCCGAAGCTGGCTGGAAGTGCGGGAACCGGCGTGGGTTCGGCGGCGATTAGTCTACATTTGTTCATGGATGCAGTGTCGCTCATGGTTCATGTATTTTCAAGTACTGATTTTTAAAATGTAGACTTTTTTGCGTAAGTAGCGGAAAATCAGGCGAATAGAGATGCGAGGGGAATGGCTTGGGCGGACATCTGGACAGTGCCCCCGTGAGGCACCGACTGACGGTTTGGTTTCGTGTCGACGAGGCTTGGTGCGGGAGACTCCCGGATCGCCTACAGGCGGAACCAAACGGGGGCAAGTGTCGCGTTTCGCCCCCCTCAGCCACCTACTGGCCGGGCGAACCGGCTGGGCCGGCGGGTTGAGCCTGGGATCGCTCCCCGCTCATGGGCACAGACCTCCCAGCTTAACTGACTCGCCTTCTCCGCGTGCTGGCCCCACCGACCGCGCCGGAGACGGTGGAGGCTGACGGTGGTCCGCTCCGCAGACGTCGGCCTTCGCCATCACACCCGTGGCTCGGCGACTCTGGATTAATTAATTACTGCGGTCGGACGCGGTAGAAACGAGTGGGAAAAGAGGCCGCGCCGTCATCGACGACCGTCGGCGGATCGGAGTTCATCACGCTCACCGGAATCGCGCGCCAATCTGGAACCGCGAGACTCCCGGTGGCCTCGACCGTGAACGGGCCTGAGCCGCCTCCCCGTACGCGAAAACTCACCGTTCCGTCCAACCCGCGCCGCACCTGCTCCATCGCCAGGTCCCACGGCGATTGCAAGATGACCCCGCCTTCGGCGAAAGCGAAAAGTCCTTGGGGTGAGGCCGCAAGGGTGGGGCTGTAGGCGTGCCGGTTCACCGGATAACTCGTCCAATGCACCCCATCCGCGGAGCGCCACAGCCGGAATTCCAGCGAGCCGAGGTTGTTCTCGGTGGCGTAAAAGTGGCCCTCCGCGAAAATCAAGTCGGTGATCACATTTTCCGCGAAACGCGGATGGCTGGCCCACGAAATTCCGTTCGATGAGGTCAGGAGGGCATGAGCATGGCCCGTCAAATAACGTTCGATGGCCACGTAGCGACCGTTTCCGAACGCCACCAGATCGGGCACCGGTTCGGCTCCACGATACACCTCGGTCCAACCGGTGGCGCCAGACGACCGTAAAATCACCCCGCTCGGACGAAACGCACCGGGCTCGAAAACGGACGCCACGATGACGATGCTCTCCCCATCGCTGGCGACATCCGCGACGCCTTGAGGGTAATTCACGGGGCGCGTCTCCCAAACCTCTCCATTGCCGGAGACGCCGAACTTGGCCGCACCCGATTCACTGCCCAGCGCCAGAATCTTCCCGCCACTGGCGCGCAAGCGATACCAGCCCGGGCCGGCGCTGGGGCGCGGGGTCCAGGTGGTTCCATCCGGCGAGGTGAGAATGCCCGCATCGCCCGCGGCAATATAATATTCGGAGCTGCTCGCGAGCGAGTGGTACAGGCTGCCTTCCAACACCTGGGCCGGGGTCCAGTCGGAGCCTTGCGGCGAGCGCAGGACCACCGTGCCCGGCGGCTCGTATCGCGGAGACAGAGCGATCAAACCGCGCGGACCGGCAGTTCCCGCGAGTGGCGGATTGTTGGCTCCGAGCCGACGGGTCCAGGCGAGACCATCCGGGGAGGTGAAGATGCGGGCAAAAACGTTCGCACCCTCAGCACCGACCTGTGGCTGCCCCACCAGCAGGAAGGTGCGATTGGCGTATGACAATCGAGAAACGGTATGAACGCTGGCATCTCCGTAACTGAAAGCCAGCCCCGTCAACGGACCGATCGTCCATTGGCGGCCGTCTTTCGATACCAAGCCAACGGTTTTCGAACCGGCATCTTCATGTAATTGACCCACGCCTATGAATTGGCCGTCCCCATAGGCAATCCCGCTGACTCCAAGGCGAGCAGGCGTGCCGGATTCGATGAGGTGGCGCGCCCATTCCACGCCATCGGCGGAGAGCCAGGCTTCGACCTGCTCGCTGCGGGGATTCTCCCATTGTGGCTGAACGTTGGCGAGGGCGAGGAAGGACCCCGCTCCGTACGACAAGGCCAACGTAGTCCAGGTACCGGAGGCATCAACGGGGGATGGGGACGCCTTCCAAACGACGCCGTTGGTCGAAACCAGAATGGTATCGCCCAGTGTGACCACCAACGTATTCTCACCCACAACCAGACGATGCGGTTGGTCCAGGGAACCCCAGCGATATTCGTCTTGGCCAACCCAACGCTGCGTCCAGGCGAGGCCATCGGGGGACGAGCAGATGACGGGTCGCGCGCTACCTTCGGGCTGGAGCACGCCACCGATTCCGACGAAAAGGCCATCGGCGAAGACGAGCTTCGTGAGAATTAAGCCGGGCTGGGGCGGCTGTGCTTGCCAATCGATTCCATCGCTGGACGTAAGAACCAATAGGGTATGCTCGCTCTCAGGGGTTTCCCGCGTGACCCCGACAACGACGAATCGGCCGTTGCCATAAGCCACATCCGTCAACAGAGCCTCCCCCTCGGGAGAGCGCGCCGTCCAGACCGCCGCGTCGGGCGAAGTAATAATCGTGTGGTGGTAGCCGACGGCGACGAAGAGGCCATTCGCGTAGGTGGCCCCCAGCAGCCCACTGGCGGTCGGGAGTGGGTGCCGCAAATGCCATTGAGTTTGGCCGGGCGTACTCAGGCTGAGAAACCACAGCAGACCGGCGGTCAGAAGAGAAACCTTCGATTTCATGGGATCGAATCCATCTCGGTTGATGACGCTGGGCGAATCGTATCGAAACCGTCCGTCGCAATCAATCCGCTGTGTGCTCGGACTGGCCTTCCCCAGCGTGCTGGCCACACCGACCCCGCTGGAGATGGTGGAGGCTGACGGTGGTCCGCTCCGCAGCCCTCGGACCTCGCCATCACACCCGTGGTTCGGCGACTCCGATTCAATTTCTGGTCGAGGCTCATGCGCGGTGGTTCAGCCTCTTTCAGGCCCGCGGGTTCATGCCTGGACTGCTTCCCCTCCTCGCCTCGCGCCGGGACAGGCACCAGACCTTTCCGTCGTGAACCGTCCCATTCGACGGGTGGGCCTTTCACCCGTGTGTCTCGTCAGCTTCACTGGCTGCTTCGTTGTGATCGGAAGTGGCAGTCAGAGGGAGCTTGGTCGGCGGACGGGGGCTGGCGTCGGGCGAGACGCCCGACGCGGACAGCCGGGACGGCCGTCCTACCCGGAACGGGGGCGACTGGGGACGAGCGGATGACGACGGCCACCTCAGAAGTGGATTGCGCCGGGGTTTGGTTCGTGCTTGTCAGGGGATCAGGGGGAAGGTAGTTCGGGGGGCGATGATGCGATGTCTGATTTTGATGGTGGCGGTGCTGTCCTCCTGGCTCGCCCAGGCCGATCCGGTGCGGGTGGTGGTGTGGGACGAGCAGCAGCCCGAGCAGAAGCGGGCTTATCCCAATTTTCTCGGGAATCACCTGGCGGAGCATTTGCGGAAGAATCCCGGGCTGGAGGTGACTTCGGCGCATCTGGATCAGCCGGAGCAGGGATTGCCCAAGGCGCTGCTGGAGAAGACGGATGTGCTGATCTGGTGGGGGCATGTCCGGCATGATGCCATCCCGCAGAGCCTGGGCGATGCGATCGTGGCCCGGGTGAAGGCGGGCCGGATGGCCTTGGTGGCGCTGCATTCGGCCCACTGGTCGGTGCCTTTCCGCACGGCGATGGAGGCGCGGGCGATTCAGGACGCGGTGAAACTCCTGCCGGTGGCGGAACGCGCGCAGGCCCAGCCGGAGTTTATCCAGTGGCGCAGCTACGCCCTGCCCAGCCGGGCCGAGCGCCCGTCCCTCGACACCCGGATCGAAAAGCGGCCGGACGGAAAGTGGCATGTGCTGCTGGAACGCCCCTCCTGCGTCTTCCCGAGCTGCTGCACGCCGATGCAGCCGAGCACTCTCCGGACCTTGCTGCCGGAACACCCCATTGCCCGCGGCCTCCCGGCCACCTTCACGCTGCCCGAGACCGAGATGTACGACGAGCCCTTCCATGTGCCGGAGCCGGACGAACTGATTTTTCGCGAGCATTGGGCGGGCGGGGAGCACTTTCGCAGCGGGATGGTGTGGGGCCTGGGCCGCGGCCAGGTGTTCTACTTCCGCCCCGGCCACGAGACTTACCGTGTCTTTACGCAGACCGAACCGCTGAAGATCATCGAGAACGCGTGCCTCTGGCTGGGTGGGAAAGTCGCGGCCGAGGCGGCCAAGCCGGATTGGACCGGCAAGCGGATGCTCGTTTTTTCCAAGACATCGTGGTACCGGCACCCGGCGATTCCGATGATCGATGACTGGCTGGTGGAACTGGGGGCGGCCCACGGGATGGCCGTGGATGTCACGGAAGATGGGGCCGCCTTCACGGACGAAAACTTGCGCCGGTACCATGCGGCGGTGCTCGTCAGCACCACCGACATCGGGAAGTCGCTGGATGCGGCGCAGCAGGAAGCATTTACCCGGTGGTTTCGGTCCGGCCGCGGCCTCGTGGCCATGCATGCGGCGGGGGTTCATCACGATACCTGGCCGTGGTTTACCGGGCTGTTCGGCACCGATTTCGATAGCGACTCCGAATATGTCCCAGCCAAGGTGCAGGTCGACCCGGCGGCGGCGAGCCACCCGGTGCTGGCGGGGTTGCCGCCGGTTTTCAAAGCGGACGGAGATTGGTTAAACTTCGGGAAAAGCGTGCGCGGGCTGCCCGGAGTCCAAATTCTTTTGACCCTGGACGAAAAAAGCTACGACCCGGTGCGGCCCCTCTTCAAGGAACGCGGCGGCAAGGCGATGGGAGCGGACCATCCGATGGCGTGGACGCGCGAGTACGAAGGGGGGCGCTTCGCCTACACGATGATCGGCCACGACACGCGCCCGCTTGAAACGGACTTTGGCCGGACGCATGTCGCGCGGATGATCGATTGGGCGCTGGGATCGACAAAGTAGAGACCAAGCATGACCAAGCCTGCGGAACCGCAGCAACCGCGCCTCACGCGCGAGCTGATCCTGCGTGCGCTGGGTTCTCTTTCGGAGGAACTGGCCAAGCGAGGTGAATGCGGAGAGGTTTGCCTGTTCGGAGGCACGGTCATGGTCCTGGCGTTCACGGCGCGCGTTTCCACGAAAGATGTGGACGCGCTCTTCCGGCCAACGCAAACGATCCGCGAAGCTGCCCACCAGATCGCTCATGAACAGAACTTGCCGGAAGATTGGCTAAATGACGGCGTCAAAGGTTTTCTCTCGGCCAAGCATGAAACGACATCGGGGAATCTGCCGCAGTTTGACAATCTGAGACTGACAATGCCAGTGCCCGAGTACCTCCTTGCCATGAAGTGCATGGCGGCCCGGCTGGGTCACTCCGGCGACGAACCGTCGGACGTCGCGGATATCCGCTTTCTCATTCGCCATTTGGGCCTGAAGTCCGCCGAGGCTGTGCTCGATATCGTGTCCCAGTATTATCCGCCGCAACGAATTCCGGTGAGGGCGCAATATCTGCTGGAAGGGTTGTTCGAGGAGAAGGAGGCGGGATGAGGCCCGGATCGATCGCGGAAGTGGCGGAATTGTCTTGGAACGACGATCAGTTCGATCTTTGGCTTCCGAATTTCCTCGATGAGTTTTACGCCGCTCCGCACGCCGCCAGGCTTGAAGCGGCACCGCGCCTCCTCGCGCCCCGCTTTGGCGAGCGCGGCCAAATTCAGGACGCTTACCTGGCCGCCACGGCGGTGGAACTCGCCCGCGCCCGCGGCTTGCCGTGCCCCGCCTGGACCGGGCAGGAGGAACGCAAGTTGCACCGCCCGTGGTTCGCGTCGACGATGGCTTCGCTACGGGCGGTTTTGATCCTGGAGAGTCCGCCCGCCTTTCGCGAGCGCAACCTGTTCGTGAGCGCCAATGCTTTGTCCCGCGCGTGATCGATTGGGTGCTGCGACCGCGGTAATGCCGCGAAGCGCGCGCGTCGCCGCCAGGCAACCGCCAGGGAGATACTACCCGGACGGCGGGATGGCCGGGTAGAAAAGCGCAATTTCGCGCCGCGCAGTAATGGTCCTTTTCGCACAGGGTGGCGTATTGCGTTTTGGGTGAGGGGCCGAATTGGGCCGCATATAGGCCCTCCGACGCTGGCCCGCCGCACTGGCACGCATCGTGCTTAATGGCCATCAGCCGCCCAAACCCGGCGGCTATTCTCCGAGGAACCAACACCTTTCGCTCAGATCGCCGACCGGCATCGACCTCGGGGAGCTGCTTATACATTGATATGAAGACGGGATACCTGATCGACATGGATGGCGTTATCTACCGGGAAAACCAGTTGATCCAAGGAGCGGCGGAGTTCGTGCGGGAGTTGACCTCGACGGGCACTCCGTTTCTTTTCCTCACCAACAATTCCGCGCCCACGCCGCAGGACCTCGCGGTGCGGCTCGAACATCTGGGCATCCACGGCCTCACGCCGCGCCACTTCTACACCTCCGCTTTGAACACGGCGGATTTCCTGAGCGAAACGGATCCGGGCTGCACGGTCTTCGTCATCGGGGAAGGGGGCCTGTTGACCGCCTTGCACGAGCGGAAGATCGCGAACGATGGCATTCAGCCGCGTTACGTGATCGTCGGCGAAGGGGCCACGACCATGGAGAAGCTGGTCAAAGCGCATGAGTGCATTGAGCGCGGGGCTTTGCTTCTCGCGACGAATCCGGACAATTGGTGCCCGGTGTCCAGCGAGAAAACCCGCCCCGGAGCGGGTTCGACGGCCGCGTTTCTTGAAGCGAGCACGGGCCGCCGCGCGTACTACCTGGGCAAGCCGAACGGCTACATGTTTCATCGCGCCCGGCGGAAGCTGACCGAAATTGCGCTTAACGCCACGGATCAGGTGGTGATGATCGGCGACACGATGGAGACGGATATTCGCGGCGCGGTCGAGGCCGGGATGCAATCGTTTCTGGTGCTCACGGGGTCGACGCGGCTCGAAGCGATCGGCGATTATGTGTATCAGCCGACGCGCGTGCTCCAGAGCGTAGCCGACCTGACGGAAGAGGTGAAGACCGGCAAGGCCTCGAGCCGACTCAACAGTCCGGTGTTTACAAGTCATTATACCAACGGCACGAAATCGGGGCACCGGCACCAGACCGACATTCTGTCCGTTCACAAGCCGCGGCCGCGGCCGGCGATGACCAAGTAGCCGTGAGGCAGGGAGACTCTCTGGACGAAGCCGAGTCGCCGCCCGAAGCCAGCGCGTCACAGTCAGGATTCCCAGTCTTCCATCAGCAAGCCGGGCACTCGAGCGAACTCTGCGGTGTTGTGAGTGACGAGGTTCAGCCGATGTTGCAGGGCCATCGCCGCGATCTGCAAGTCGTACGGCCCGATCGGAGTGCCTAGGCGTTCGAGCGCACGGCGGAGGCGCGCGCATTCGAGGGCCGAGCCCGTATCGAACGGAAGCACATCGTACGGTTCCAGGAACTGGTCCAAGCGCGCATGCTCGCGAGCCGGGTTCGCGCAGGATTCCGCGCCATGGCGCAATTCATAGATCACGACCGCGCCCATGACGAGGTCGTCGGGCGAACAACGTCTCCATCGTTCCCTGAGGGAGCGGTTACCTTCCCGAAGGAACGCAACACAGGCATTGGTGTCAGGGAGGAATTTCACTGCAGAGGCCGGCGCGGTTCGGGAGTTCCCTGGGGAGCGCGGCGCAGCTCCGGCATGGAGCCCGGAAGTTCCTCGAAATATCCGGTGGGCCATTCCCGCGGGCTGGCACGACGGGCCGGTGTCGCCGAAGCATCGGGCTGCCACTGGACGGTAACGGCAACATCTCGATCGGCCCAGCCCGGATCGAGATGGAGATGGAGTTCGCCTTCCGCAGTCGTTCTCGCAACCGTGCGAATCGTGTCGGTGACCATATGCCTACGGTAGCGGAAGACTGGCTCCGCCGCAAAGCGCAGGATTCACCCTCATCAATTCTGCCCATGAACCTGACAGGTTCATGGGCAGAATCGCTTTCTCGAGGAGTTGCGTCGATTGGAATTAAGTGCATGGTAAGTGCATGCCTTCGACAACCATCACGATCAGTGCCGAAGCCTACGAGCGACTCAAACGGCTCAAGAACCCCGGGGAGAGCTTTTCCGACGTCATTCTCGAGAATGTCCGCCCGCCCGCCCGCACCTGTGGGGAGTTGCTGGAGCAGTTGGATAGCATCAAAGGGCCGTTCGTGGACAAGGAATTGATGGCGCAAGTGCGGTCTGGCCGGGGACGACGTCTTGACGCGAAGCATCGCCGTGGTCGCTGACACGACATTTTTGATCGATCTGGCGGAGGAAACGAGCGCACGCACGCCTGGGCCAGCCGGACGGTTTCTCTGGGCAAATCGCGACGCGCGGATCTGGACGACGGTCATCAGCCTGGGTGAATTGGCCGCCGGCCTGCGAAGCAACACGGAGGCCCGCCAATTTCTGGGGCGGTATCGAATCGCCCGGCTGCACCCCGAGATTGCGCTGGAAGCGGCCCGGATCGACCGGGAGCTGATTCGGCAAGGGGGCCGCCTGAGAGAAAACGATAACTGGATCGCGGGTTTTGCCCGCTACTACGGCGAGCCTCTGATCAGCAACGATGCCGCGTTTGATCGGGTGGAAGGTCTTCGACGGGTTTCCTATTGAGCGCGGCCGCTCAGGGTTTGTTCACGCAGCGAGGCTAACGAAGTTCTCCAGCAGTTTGAGGCCGACGCGCTGGCTTTTTTCGGGGTGGAACTGGGTGGCGAAGACGTTGTCGCGCCAGACGGCGGAGGCGAAGGTCTCGCCGTAGCTGGTCTCAGAGGCGACGATGCGGGGATCGGCCGGCTGCGGGTAGAAGCTGTGGACGAAGTAGACGTAGCTGCCTTCGTCGATGCCCTTGAAGAGGGGGCAATCGGGCCGAGTGAAGTGGAGTTGGTTCCACCCGATCTGCGGGACTTTCAGGCCGCCCTGGCCGGAGAAGCGGATTACCTTGCCGTCGAAGACGCGCAGGCCGGCCGCGCAACTATCGAACTCTTCGCTCTTCTCGAAAAGCGCCTGGTATCCGACGCAAATGCCCAGAAAGGGGATGCCTTTGCGGATTTGCTCGCGGCTCGCTCCGAAGAGTTCCTGCCGCTGGAGGGCATTCAGGCAATCGTCGAACGCGCCGACGCCGGGCAGCACCACTGCGGCCGCGCCCGCGATTTCTTCGGGGCGCTGAGCCAGCTTCACATCCGCGCCCAGATGCTGGAGCGCTTTGTGGACGCTGCGGAGGTTGCCCGCGCCGTAATCGATCAACGCAATCACGGGGAAGATTTAGTGCGCGGGAGCCAGACCGGCAAGTTCGCGTTCGGTTTTGAGGCGGAGCTGGCCGCAGGCGGCATCGATGTCGTGGCCTTTCTCGCGGCGGAGGGTTGTGGTAATGCCGCGTGACTCCAGCGCGGCGGCGAATCGTTCCTGATCCTCTTCCGCCGGGCGCTGCCACGGCAGCCCTTCGACCGAATTGTAGGGGATGAGGTTTACCTTCGCGTTCAGACGCCCGGCCAGTTGGGCCAGCGGGGGGATTTGCTCAAGCGCGTCGTTGACGCCTGCGATGAGGATGTACTCGAGGGTGATCATCTTGCCCTTGCGGGATTGGTAGTACTCGCAGGCAGCGGTCAGTTCAGCCAGAGGGTGCTTGCGGTTGACCGGCATGATCTTCCCGCGCACCTCGTCGGTCGCGCCGTGGAGGGAGATGGCGAGGCGAAACTGGAAGGGCTCGTCGGCGAGGCGGCGGATTTGCGGCACGAGGCCGCTGGTGGAGACGGTGATCTTGCGCGCGCCGATGCCGCCGCCCCACGGTGCGTTCAAGATGGTGAGCGCCCGGAGCAGGTGGTCGTAGTTGGCCAGGGGCTCGCCCATGCCCATGATGACGAGGTTATTGACGAACCGCTCGCCGCCCTTCGCCGCCTCGGGGGCCTGGGCCGCGCGCCAACGCTCGACACCGAGCCATTGGCCGACGATCTCGTGGGGGGCGAGGTTGCGCTTCCAGCCATCGAGACCGCTGGCGCAAAACCCGCAGCCGTAAGCGCAACCGACCTGGGTGGAGATGCAGAGCGTATGGCGGTCGCTGGCTTCGCCGTAGAGGGCGGGATTGGCCGGGATCAGAACGCTTTCGATGAGCGCGCCGTCCGCCAGCCGCCACAAAAACTTCTGGGTGGTGTCGGCCGAGCCTTGCTTGCGGACGAGATCAAGGGTTTCGAGGGTGAACTCTTTCGCAAGCTGTTCCCGGAGGGCGCGGGGCAGGTTGGACATTTCGTCCCAGGTGGCGGCGCGGCGCGGGTACAGCCAGTCCGCCAACTGCGCGGCGCGGTAGGCCGGGCTGTTCCAGGATTTCAACAAGGCCTGGAGGTCGTCCAGGGTTTGAGAACGGATGTCCCTCTTCACCGAGACGACCATAGCGGCTGGCGAGCGATCTGGCGAATGGCGGAAACAAGGCCGGACTCTTTCGGCGCAGGCCGTTCAGTCTTGCAGCCGATCGCGGTGGGGCAGGTTGTCGACGTTCCAGCGGCGCAACTCGGCATCGGTCGCGGCGAAAGTTTTCCGCATATCCTCGATTTCGAGATGGCCATCAGCGAAGGCACGATTGGCCCGCGCCCGGTGACTCAGAAACGAGGGTTGCTGCTTGAAGGGCTTCACCTGGCCGAGCCGGGTGTAGGAGACCAGGTAAGTTTCTGGCCGGATCTCCCCACGGCTGTCCATCAGGCCGTCGTAGGCGCTGTTGCGCGAGCGGACGAAGCAGTCGCCGAAGGCGATCAGATCGCTGGGGGCGCGAATCGCCGCATCCTTCGTGGGGACATAGCGGAGCCCGATCTGTTCTGGGTAATGGCCGCCCAGCCCGAATGGTTCCGAGGGCGATCCGACTCCCCATACATTCAGTCCGTAGTCATTCGCCGCCGGAATCAGGAGGTTGGCCTTGCTGCCGAGAGGCTGGCCCGAGCCGGTGCCATACTCCATCGTTTCGAAAATCCCCTGGTTGAGCGGGCAACGGTAGACGCCTTCGATGCGCGAGAAGAGGTGTTCCTGACGGCCGACAGAGGTCACCGACGCGTGCCGGACGGGCAGGTCCAGAGCCACCCACCAGGGGCGTGGGGGAGATCCCGCAAAGCGCCAATCGTGCGAAGGATAGGTCTCGTGCGTGCTCGCGTAGGCCTGGGCGGCGATGCTGATCTGCCGCAGGTTGTTGCGGCAATGGGCGTTGCGCGCCTGGAACTTGGCGTTCGACAGCGCCGGCAGCAGCAACCCAGCCAGAACGGCGATGATCGCGATCACCACCAACAGCTCGATCAGCGTGAAGCCCCGCCTCGCTGTAGTCCGTGTCGGCATGGAGTGGAATCTAACGCCGTCATCGCGGGTCCAGCAAGCCGAAGTCGCGGCCAATCGGCTTGCCGGTGCGGGAGGCCGGGCGATAGGCTGGCGGCATGTCATCGATTCCTCGGGAAGCGAAGGTGGTGGTGGGCGGCGGCGGCGTGATCGGCTGCAGCGTGGCCTATCATTTGGCGAAGGCAGGATGGAAGGACATCGTGCTCCTCGAACAAAACACGCTGGCGGGCGGGACCACCTGGCACGCGGCGGGGCTGATCGGCCGGTTGCGGACGTCGAATTCGATGACGAAGATCAACCAGTACAGCGCCGATCTCTACTCCACCATTGAGCAAGAGACCGGCCATTCCGCCGGATGGAAACAGGTCGGCAGCCTCATCGTCGGCAAGTCCAAGGATCGCATGACGCAGTTGTATCGCACCGCCGCGATGGCGGAGTGGTTCAATGTCGAAGTGCAAATCATCAGTCCCGAGGCGGCTTTCGAGAAGTGGCCGTTGCTCCGAATCGATGATGTTTTGGGCGCCGCGTGGTTGCCGCGCGACGGCAAGCTCATTCCCAAGGAACTCGCCCTCGCTCTGGCGAAGGGCGCCCGGCAGCGGGGCGTGCAAATCGTCGAACAAATCCGCGTGCTGGACGTATTGCACCGCGACGGCCGCGCGGTGGGCGTAAGGGTGCAGTCTCGCACCGACGGCGAGCCTCCGGCAGAACTTCAGGCCGATCACGTTGTCCTCTGCGGCGGGCTCTGGACGCGCGAGCTGGGCCTGCGCTGCGGGGTGACGATTCCGCTTTATCCCGTCGAGCATCATTATGTCGTCACCGAGCCGCTCCCGGGCGCGTTTGACGAACTGCCCGTCGGCCGCGATCCGGATTTGTGCATTTATTTCCGCGGGGAAGGGGAGGGCGTGATGCTCGGGGCGTTCCAGGCGCATTCCAAGGCCTGGATGCAGGAGCGCATGCCGGACCAGTTTTCCTACCAACTGTTGGAACCCGATTGGCCAAAATTCGCCGAACCGCTGGCAAATGGAAAGCATCGCATCCCCGCCCTGGAGACCGCCCAATTCGCCAAGTTCGTGAACGGCCCCGAGAGCTTTACGCCCGACAACAACTTTATTCTCGGGGAAGCCCCCGAGCTTTCCCACCTCTGGGTGGCGGCGGGCTTTAATTCGGTGGGCATCGCCAGCGCGGGCGGCGCGGGCAAATATCTGGCCGAATGGATGATCGATGGCCAGCCGAGCATCGATCTCTGGTCGGTCGACATCCGGCGATTCGCCCCGTGGGCCAACAATCGGGCCTTCCTCCGCGAACGAGTGACCGAAATACTGGGCTTGCATTACCAAATGGCCTGGCCGAATCGCGAGATGGAGACGGGCCGGGGTTTGCGAAAGACGCCGCTGCATGACCGTCTGGCGGGGCAGGGGGCCTGCTTCGGCGTGAAGAATGGCTGGGAACGCCCCAACTGGTTCGCTCGTTCCGGTGGCGGTTTCGCGGAGAGCCCGATGGCTCAATACAGTTTCGGCCGTCAAAACTGGTTCCCGAACCACGCGGCGGAGCATCAAGCCGCACGCGAGGCCGTCGCGATTTTCGACCAAAGCGGATTCGCCAAGTTGTCGCTCAAGGGGCGCGACGCCGTTCACCTGTTGCAGCGCGTTTGCGGCAACAACGTCGACGTGCCGGTGGGGCGGACCGTTTACACCGGGTGGTTCAACGAACACGGCGGCTTCGAGAGCGACCTGACGGTGGTGCGTATCGCTCGCGAGGAATACTACATCGTCACCGGCACCGCCCAGAATGTCCGCGATGCCGACTGGCTGGCGCGGCAGCGGCGTCCCGAGGAACATGTCGAATGGACCGACGTGACCGGCTGCTGGGGCGTGCTCGGCGTGATGGGGCCGCGATCCCGCGAGCTGCTCAGCCGCGTCACCGATGCCGATATTTCGAACGCCGCGTTTCCGTTCGGATCGGCGCAAACGATCCCCATCGGAGATGTCGTGGCCCGCGCGCTGCGCATCACCTACGTCGGCGAACTCGGCTGGGAGTTGCATATCCCGGTCGAACAAATGCTCTTCGCCTACGACACGCTGTGGGCGGCCGGCCGCGAACTGGGCCTCGTCAATGCCGGCCACTACGCGATCAATTCGCTCCGCCTCGAGAAGGGCTACCGCGCCTGGGGCGCCGAGCTTTCGCCTCACGATACGCCACTGGAGGCTGGACTCGGGTTCGCCATCGATTGGAACAAGCCCTTCATCGGCCGTGACGCTTTGCTGAAGCAGCGGGCCGCCGGCCTGCAACGCCGGCTGGCGATTTTTGTGCTCGACGATCCGGAGCCGGTGTTGTGGGGAAGCGAATTGATCTACCGCGATGGCGTCAAAACCGGCTATACGACCTCCGGTTCCTACGGCCATACCGTCAAGGGCGGCATCGCCATGGGCTTCGTCCATCACGAAGGCGGCGTGACGCCCGAGTATATCGAGTCGGGGCGCTACGAAATCAATGTCAACGGCCGCCGCATCCCGGCCAAAGTGCATTTGCGTGCGCCGTATGATCCCGCCCGGTCGAGAATCCTTGGTTGAGCCGGCCGGTCAGTTTGCCGTCCAGCCTTGGCCTCACGATGCCGCATTGGGACCCGGATTCGCCTGATCGAGCAACGGCCGGCCACGGAGCCGGTTCGCGGCCGTCTCTTCCGGCGCGGGGCGCATGATTAATTTCTCGCTCACCGGCACGATCTTGCAGATCGAGTCGAACAGGTTGGGTTGCGCCCGCGCAATGCGGCGCACCGCGCTGGTGAGGTCGGCCGCCGCTTGATTCCAGTCGATGCCTTCCGCGAGCAGGCCCACCACGCGCAACGATCCGATCGCCGCATAGGGCGCCGACCGGGTGATCGGTTGCCAGATTTCCGTATCGGCAAACATCGGATGCGCGGTGCGCACCACGCCGAGGACACGATGGGGGATCTGGTACAGGTGCATCACGCCGCCGATCCACCGCGCATCGGCGCCGAGCTTCTCCTTCCAAAATGACTCGCTGAGATAAATCCCCGGCAGGTCGGTCGAAAGCGTTTCGACCGGCGCCGTAACGACATTCTTCGCGCCCACCGCGCCGAAAATATTTCCGGCAAAACGGGTGAGGTTGGCGTCGAACGCTTCGCCTCCGGCGGTGCGGTACCAAGTGGTGTGTTGATCGTAGGCCGCCAGACTCTGGAACGAGGTCGTCTCGCTGAGCACCTCATTGACGGCGTGGGCGCTCGTCACCAGCGGCGTCGAGAAATCGCTCTCCGCCAGCGTGAAGCTCGAACGGAACTCCATCGCGTCGTCGCGCAAGGCCGAAGGCCTGACTGCGGCTCCGGCGATGGCCAAACCCAACAGCAGGCAGAGAAGCCCCTGCAGCCGGTGGGATTGGCTTGATTTGACCAGTTCACTCATCCCGGACGGGGTAGAGCATGCCATGTGCCAGCCCGCCGCCCGCCGCCCCCATCGTCGCTCTCCGGCCACTCCTTGAGCCAATTTCATACAAGGTCTAATACGCACCAGAACTCGCGCCGGTCGCGATTTTCTGATAATAATCAACTAAATATTTTGTAACCGCCGGGACTTCGGGCGCGGCGGGTTGCGGTGCGGCGAGTGCCGGTTTCGCGACGACGTGTGCCATTCGCGGGATGTGGGATGGCTGCGCTGGGTCGGTTCCGTGCAGGCATCGAAGAACCTCCGCTTCGCTTCGACGCTCGTTCGAATCGACCTCGAAGTTCGCGCGAGCCTTTGCGGCAATTCGGGGCTCGCGACCTTTCCGTGTTCTGCGCTTGCTGGCGCGGCCCCCTTTTCCTAGGCTCCGCCCCGACCATCGGTTCAAACCAACGGACTGCTCATATGATTCGATTTAAACTGTTCATCATGATGGTGCTCGAGATCGCCATCTGGGGCTCCTGGCAGGTGCAGATTTTCAACTACATGCCGATGCTCGGGTTCGAGCCCTGGCAGCAAAGTCTCGCGGGCAGCATGTTCGCCATCGCCTCGGTGGTCGGCATTTTCTTCAGCAACCAATTCGCGGACCGAAATTTTGCCGCCGAGCGCTTCCTCGCGTTCAGCCATCTCATCGGCGGCCTGGCCCTCTTCGGCGCCGCGTATGCCAAAACCTTCGGCCCCTTTTTCTCCCTGTTTCTTCTGTACGGGTTGTTCTACGTGCCGACGATCTCCGTGACGAACTCGCTCGCCTTCGCGAATCTCAAGAATCCGGCCAAGGACTTCGGGCTTGTGCGCATGGGGGGAACCATCGGGTGGATTGTCGTTTCCTGGCCGTTCATCTTCCTGCTGGGGGCCAAACCGACGGTTGAGCAGATGCGCTGGATCTTCATCGTGGGCGGCATCATCTCGCTGATCCTCGCGGCGTACAGCCTCACCTTGCCGCACACGCCGCCGCGCAAAGACGCCCACGGCATGGACAAACTGGCCTGGCTGAAAGCCGCGAAATTGCTCGCCGTGCCGTATGTGTTCGTGCTGTTCGTCGTGACGCTCATCGATTCCACGATTCACAACGGGTACTTCGTGCTCATCGGGAACTTCCTTCAGAACGGCATCAACATGCCGGGCAACTGGATCATGGCCGTGACGACCATCGGACAAGTCGCCGAAATCGCCACGATGATCGTCCTGGGCAATGTCCTGAAAAAGCTGGGCTGGAAGTGGACGATGCTGCTGGGAATCCTAGGCCATACCGCGCGGTTCGCCGTGTTCGCCTTCTTCAACAAGCCCGAGCATCAAACGATCATCATCGTCGTGCAAGTCTTGCACGGCATCTGTTATGCCTTCTTCTTCGCGACGCTCTACATCTTCGTGGATGAGGTGTTCCCGAAGGATATCCGGACAAGCGCGCAGGGGTTGTTCAATTTGTTGGTGCTGGGCGCGGGCTTGGTCATCGCCAATTTCTGGTTCGGATCGCTCCAGAGCAAATTAACGGTGAATAACGTCACCGACTTCCAGAAGCTGTTCCTGGTGCCATCCGGCCTCTCGTTGATCGCCGTGCTGCTCCTGTTCTTCTGTTTCCATCCCCCCTCCGCGCGTCCGAAGGACCCGCCGGCCGGTTCGGCGCCGCACTAAAGTCGGTGCAGTGCTGGGCGGTGGAGCAGGGGCAAAGCAAGGCCCGCGGCGAGCAGGCCGCGGGCTGGGAAATTCGATGGCCTCCCGCGAGATCAGCCTCGGCCGAAGCGGCGGCGGACGAAAGCACAGGCGGCAAACGCCATGCTGGCCAGGGCCAGAGAGGACGAAACTTCCGGCACCACGAGGGAGCTGGTGACACCGAAGTGAATGTCATCCACGGCGAAGTCATTGCCGAAGGCGAGGGAGTTGGCGTTTTGCAGGAACAAGGTGACGGAGGTGTTCAGGCCCGAGTCCCACGTCAGAGAGACCGGCTCCCACAGGCCGGTGACGACAGACGCGCTGCCGGTGCCGAGCGTGGCATCGGAAACATCCCCATCCAGCTTGAAGCTCAGTGAAGCGGGATTCGCAGGGTGGGCGGAGGACATCCAAGCCTCGAAGTAGTAGAGGGTGCCGGGAGTGACGGCGATGGCGACGGTCGATTCCCAGACGATCTTGGACGTGTCGCCGGCTCCATTGACGATGAGCATGTTCCCCAAACCGCTGGTGTGGTCGGCGTAGCTGGTAAAGAGATCGTGGTAGAGCTTGGGATCGGGACCCACGAAGTACGTGGATTCAGGAACCAAGCTGCCGCCGGTCCCGTCGGCGAGAACGTAGTCGCTGGTGAAATCGGCCAGGCCGGATTCGAAATCGCCATTGGAAACGAGGTTCGCGGCGGAACTGGAGTGGGCGAAGGCGGCGACCGCGACGCCGGCCAGCAGCCAAACGGATCGGTGATTCATAAGTGGCATTTATTTTCTATCGGATTCGAGATTATGCAAGCAGATCGCTGGCCAAAAGAGTTTTCCCAGCGCAACACCTTGATAGTCAGAGGATTCCTCTGAATTGGGTCGCCGGTTAGAGCCGATTAAAATGGCGTTTCCGTAAATGTTCCTTACACGTTTCGAGACTGCGGCTTTCGATGATCGAGGCTTCGACGTTCGCGGCCGGCCCGCCGCATCGGGGTTCGGCTTGCCTTGGGCGGCGCTTTCCCGGAATCTTGCGGGACAGGAGATATGCCGAAAAAAGCGTTGATTACGGGGATTACGGGACAGGATGGGTCGTACCTGGCGGAGCTCTTGTTGGGGAAAGGGTACGAGGTTTATGGGATCATTCGCCGGGCCAGCACGTTCAACACCGGACGGCTCGAACCCATCTATGCCGACCCCCACCAGGCCCAACGCCGGCTGTTCCTCGAGTATGGCGATCTGAGCGATGCCAGCTCCCTCGCCCGGCTCCTCTCGAAGATTCAGCCGGACGAAGTGTACAATCTCGCGGCCCAAAGCCATGTCCGCGTGAGCTTCGACAGCGCCGAATACACGACCGACATCACGGCCACCGGCACCGTTCGATTGCTGGAAGCCATCCGCCAGGTCGGCATCAAGCCGCGCTTTTACCAGGCCTCCTCCAGCGAGATGTTCGGCAAAGTGCGCGAGGTGCCGCAGACGGAACTCACCCCGTTTTACCCCCGGAGCCCGTATGCCTGCTCCAAGGTCTATTCCCACTGGATTACCGTGAATTACCGCGAGTCCTACGGCATGCACGCCAGCAGCGGGATTCTCTTCAATCACGAATCGCCCCGCCGCGGCGAAACGTTCGTTACTCGCAAGATCACCCGCGCGGTGGCGCATATCCAAGCTGGGCTCCAACAGAAGCTCTTTCTCGGCAATCTCGATGCGAAGCGCGATTGGGGCTACGCCAAGGAGTATGTCGAGGCGATGTGGCTGATGCTCCAGCAGCCGGAGCCGGATGATTACGTCATCGCCACCAATGAAACGCATTCCATTCGCGAGTTTCTCGATCTCGCGTTCGGCCGGGCGGGGTTGGAGTGGCAAAAGCATGTCGAGATCGATCCCCGGTACTACCGGCCCGCGGAAGTCGACCTGCTGATCGGCGATTACAGCAAGGCGAAACGCCAGCTCGGCTGGGAACCCAAGACCAAGTTTACCGAGCTGGTGAAACTGATGGTCGATGCCGATATCGAACTCCTCCGCGCCCATCAGCAGGGCCGCGCCAAAGTCACCTCCTGATGCCACGCGCGCTCATCACCGGCATTACCGGGCAGGACGGCTCGTATTTGACCGAGCTGCTGCTCGAAAAGGGCTACGAGGTGCATGGCATCGTCCGCCGCACCAGCAGCCTCGATCGTTCGCGGCTGGACGCGCTGTATCGCGATCCCGCCATTTACGGACGCCGCCTGTTTCTGCACTACGGCGACCTGAGCGACACCACCACCACGCGGCGCGTCCTGGCCAAGGCCGCACCCGACGAAATTTACCATCTGGCGGGCCAGAGCCATGTCGGCCTCAGCTTCGAAATCCCCGAGTCCACCTGCGAAATGACGGCGATGGGCACGCTGCGGCTGCTCGAGATGCTGCGCGATCTGGCGAAACCCGCGCGGTTTTTTCACGCGGCATCGAGCGAGATTTTCGGACATCCGTCGGAAACGCCGCAGACGGAGACGACGCCGATGGCACCGGTAAACCCGTACGGTTGCGCCAAGGCCTTTGCCGCGCAAATGGTGGCGGTCTATCGCCGCGCGTTCAGCATGTACGTCTGCAACGGCATCCTCTACAACCACGAGTCCCCCCGCCGGGGAGAAAACTTCGTCACCCGGAAAGTCTGCCGGGCGGCCGCCGCCATCAAGGCCGGCCGCCAGCAGGACCTGACCCTGGGCGATCTCTCCGCCCGGCGCGATTGGGGCGATGCTCGCGACTATGTCCGCGGCATGTGGCTCACGTTACAGCAGCCCACGCCCGATGATTTCATCTTCGCCACCGGCCAATTGCACAGCGTGCAAAACGTGGTCGAGATCGCATTCGCGACGGCAGAACTCGATTGGCGCGCGCATGTGAAGCACGACCCGAAATACGTGCGCCCGGCCGAGCCCGCCTCCCTGGTTGGCAATGCCAGTAAGGCCCGCGAGATTCTAGGCTGGAAACCCGAGCGGACGTTCGAAGGGCTCATTCGGGAGATGACGCTGGCGGAGATGGCGGAATTTACGCCTTCGTCGTAGCCGCCAACTCTCGGCTTGGCCAAGAATCGAATCACTCGATGGCTCGTCGGTTCGCCCACCTTTAAGCTTTGGGTTCGAGGGCCAGCTAATTGTTTCGCGGCCAACACTTCGGGATCGCTCTTTAGGATCGCAATTTGCGATCTTAAAGCAGCCGACGTCGGGCGTATTGTGACTCCGTCAACGGCAAGCCCGATTAAGGAGGTATGGCTTGGGAAAAGTTCCGTGGCATCTTTCATGATCGCAGGCTGTAACGCGGCGCTTTGGTTTGCGTCTTAATGGTCAACATTGCCAACATGAAAGCCTTGCCAAAAATCGCCTGCCTAATGGCCGCCCACCTCATCGCCGCCGCTGCTTCGGCCGCCCCGGCTGACTACTGGCCGCAGTGGCGCGGGCCGCTCGCCAACGGCGTCTCGGCCACGGCGCAGCCGCCCGTCAAGTGGAGCGAAACCGAGAACGTGAAGTGGAAAATCAAGCTTCCGGGCAAGGGAAGCTCAACCCCGATCATCTGGGACAACCTGGTTTTCATTCATACGGCCATTCCGACCGGCAAGAAGCTCGCCGACTTTACGCCTGCGCCATTGGTGGCCGCCCAAGTGGCCGAACCGCCGCAGGACCGCCCTCGCCGTCCGGGTGGGCCGGGCGGACCAGGCGGTCCTGGCGGACCGGGTGGCGGAGGCGGGCGCCGCGGCGAAAAGCCGACCGATGAGCACCGGTTTACCCTCCTGGCCTTGGACCGCAACACGGGCAAGACGGTTTGGGAGAAGGTTGTCCGTGAGGAAGTCCCGCATGAGGGACATCACCAGGACCACGCCTACGCCTCCTCCTCGCCAGTGACGGACGGCGAACATGTGATCTCCTATTTCGGCTCTCGCGGGCTGCACGCCCTCGATCTGAAAGGCCAGTTGCTCTGGTCGAAGGACTTGGGCCGGATGCAGACGAGGAACGGCTTCGGCGAAGGGGCCTCGCCCGCGCTGCATGGGAATGTCATTGTGGTCAATTGGGATCACGAGGGGGAAGATTTTATCGCCGGCCTCGACAAGAAGACCGGCCGTGAACTGTGGCGCAAGCCGCGCGAGGAGGTCACCACCTGGGGCACGCCGTTGATTGTCGAACATGCCGGCAAGGCGCAGGTCATCGTCAATGCCACGCGCCGCATCGTGAGCTATGATTTGCACACCGGCGAAGTCGTTTGGGAATGCGGCGGCATGACGGTCAATGCCATTCCCACCCCCGTGGTCGGGCATGGGATGGCCTATTTGCTGAGCGGCTTTCGGGGCAACGCCCTCCTGGCCATCAAATTGGGCCGCACCGGCGACCTGACCGGCACCGATGCGATTGCCTGGAAGCACGACAAGAGCACGCCCTACGTTCCGTCGCCGCTGCTCTATGGAGAGCGCCTCTATTTCTTCGCCGGCAACAATGCCATGCTTTCCTGCTTTAACGCCAAGGATGGCAAGCCGTACTACGAAGGCGAACGCCTCGATGGAATCCGGGGCGTGTACGCCTCGCCGGTCGGCGCGCAGGATCGTGTTTACCTTGCCGGTCGCGATGGGGGAGTGCTGGTTATCAAAAACTCCGATAAACTGGAGATCCTGGCGTCCAATCGCCTCGAGGATAACTTCGACGCCTCCCCGGCCCTCTCCGGCAAGCAACTCTTCCTTCGCGGCCGGGAGAACCTATATTGCCTCGCCGAATAGTTTAAGCGGGGCGGCTAAACGCGCCTTCCTTTAGCGAGATGCGAGTGTCACCGTGCTATGTTCGTGCCGAGGCTCGAGCATAGCATGGACGCAATCTAGCTTGGGACTGAGCCGCTTGCCCGGTCCGGGCTGATCACGGTGATCTCGGGGTAGTTGGTTCGATAAAAGTCCGGGTCGCGCGTTAGCAGCGCTAACTGTTCGACCAGGACATGCGCGCCAATGTAGAAGTCTGGGAGCAAGCGGAATCTCGGTCCACCTCGCTGTCGATATCGGACGAACCTGCGTCCTGCTTCGTAGGCCGCTTCCCAAGGCAAATTGAGTCGAATGAAATCGGACGATGGGAGGGCCTCGTTCAGAGCGGCGAGCGAGTCGAACTGAAAGGCAAGCTCGGCGAGGATTAGCGGATTGATGGCCAATCTCCCTTTGCCGCGGTGATAGGCGAGCTGAGTGCTCGACCACTCCAGCCAATTCGGATCCTCGACAAGGACATCCAGGAGGACATTGGTATCCACCAACACGGTCATGGCTCGCCGCGCAGAGTCTTCATAAGCTCCTCGGTGGGCCGCTTGTGTTTGCCGCGACCGCGCAACCGTTCGATCATGCTCTGTTCGGCGGGGGGTGGCGTCTTCGATTGCCGGACGACCAGCGCGCCGCGCTCGATGGCCAGTTCCAACTCCGGATCGCGAGGCCAGCCGAGTTCTGTGCGGAGCTGTTCGGGAATGGCGAGCTGTCCGTCCTTCGTCAATCGCATTGCGTCAGGTTACGCCGAAAGACAGGCGCGCGCAACGTCACCGGCCAGCCGCATGGCCGACCGGCTTGCTAAAAGAGCCGTTCGAGGGCGGCGAATTCTTCGCGGGCGACGTTGCGGAAATCGTAGCGTTCGACGAAGCGGCGGCCGCTGGCGGCCAGTTCCCGCTGGCGGTTCGGGTTGTCCAGCAAGGCCAGCACTTCCCGGGCGGCGGCGCCGTGATCGCCGACGGGGACATTGGTCAGTTGCCTGGGGAAGACGACGTCGAAGATGGGGAGACCATAGGCGACCACCGGGAGGCCTGCGGCCAGGAACTCGTTGATCGAAAGGCCCCAGCCTTCCTCAAATGAGAGGCTTAGGCCGAGGCGGGAGGCGCACAGAAGATCGTTCTTGGTCTTCTCGTCCACTCCGCCGGTGAAGGTGACGGTCTTCTCGAGACCCATGTCCCGGAACATCTGCTCGGTGCGGGGGCGGTGCGGACCTTCGCCGATGACCAGCAACTTCGCGGCCGGCCGGGTTTGCACGACCCGTTGCCACATCTTCGGCAGGTCGAAGACGCCTTTGTGTTCGTGCAGACGCCCGAGGTGGACAACGTCGTACTGCTTGGGCAGGTCGATGGAGAAGGGGATGGCCTGGATATCGACGCCGTAGCCGATGGGGGCGGTGGGAGTGCGGGGCAAGCCGAGTTTGGCTTCGAGGCGGTGATAGTCTTCCTCGACGAATTTCGTGCCGCAGACGACGAGATCGGCGTGGTAACTGAGCCAGCGCATGGTCTGGCGCTCGGACCAGAGGAACAGCCGGTCGATGGCGCTGGCGTGGCGTTTTTCCTGGGCGGCGAGGACGTGGTGGACTTTGGCGGCGAGTTTGGCGTTTTGGCGGCGGGCGATGACGAGCGCGGGGTAGACCTCGACGATCAACTGGGTCGAGGCGATGACGAGGTCGTAGCGGTGCGGGAGGCGGGTGAAATGAGGGGTGAGCATCCGGTAACCGTAGGCGGGAAAGTAGCGCCAGGTTTGGGAGAGGTACCGAGTGGCGTTGAACCAGCCGTCGCTGCAAATGAGGCGGGAATGGGGCGCAAGCTCGCCGATCTGGGGAAAGCCGGCTTTGGCGCAGAGGAAATCGGTGGGATGCCCGGCCAGCGTCCATTCCGTGGCCATGAAGAGAAAGTGACGGAGGGCGCCGGAGATGGAGCGCGAGTCGTTCAGGGTGTTATGGACGATGAGGATCCGCATGGCAGGTCAGCGCGGGGGAGGGGCGGCGGCCATGCTCTCGAGCCAGTCGCAGGCGGGAGGCAGAATCCGGTTCCAGTGAAAGGTTTGGGCGCGATGCCAGGCGCTTTCGCGCACCCGGGCGTAGAGCCCGGGCTGGCCGGCGAGTTCGACGATGCGTTCCGCCAGCGCGGCGGGGGTCTCGGCGCGGGCGACCACGCCGGTGTCGTTGTCGAGGGTCGATTCGATGAGGCCGGCCACGGGGTAGACGGCGGCGGGGGTGCCCATGGCATTGGCCTCGATCACGTTCAAACCCCAGCCTTCTCTCTGAGAGGTGTGCAAGAGCAGATGGCTCTCGCGGAGCAGAGTGTCCTTCTCGGCCTCCTTGAGCGGGCCGGTGAAACGGACCGCTTGCTCCAAGCCGAGGCGACCTACCAAGCTCTGCAACCGAGCCTGTTCCTCGCCGGTGCCGACGATGGCGAGCGTGGCCGGCCGGCCGCGGCGGCGGAGTTCGGCGACGGTTTCGATGGCGTGGTCGATGCGCTTGTTCGGGGCGAGGCGGGAGACGACGGCGAGCCGCCACGGGTCGTCGAACGGTTTCGGTTCGAGGGCGGGCAGGGCCTGGGTGTGGACACCGTAGCGGATGATCTGAATCTGGCGGACGCCGTGCCTGGCCAGTTGATCGCGGGTGGACTCGCAGGCGGTCCAGAAAGGAACACGGCGGTAGAGCCAGTGCGTCCAGCGTTCCTGGAGGCGGCCGATGGTGCTAATGGGCCAGGGATAGAAGGAGTTCCAAATGGGGCCGAGGACTTCATGGATGTAGGCGACGCATCGAGTGCGGCACCACCAGGGAGCGAACCAGGGAATGCCGTGGTGCTGATCGATCACGAGGTCGAACTTCGGCTGGCGTCGATACCAGGCGCGCGCCGCGACGATAGAAGAGCCGCGGCCGCCGCCCCGGACGATGGTCACGCCGTCGATGGTGTCGGTGGGGGCGCAGTTCGGAAAGGCATTGGCGAACCAGAAGACCTCGTGGCCGCGGGCGGCGAGAGCCCCGAGGTAGC
>CAYZKY010000055.1:0-35045 GCA_964478815.1 uncultured Verrucomicrobiota bacterium | reverse complement strand
TGTCGATGATCTGCGCCCCCCCTTCCACCTGTTGCCGCGCCACGGCCAGGGCTTCTTCGAACTGTCCCCCGAGAATCAATTTCGAGAACTTCGGCGAGCCGGTGATGTTCGTTCGCTCGCCGATATTGATAAAGTTGGCATCCGGCCGGAGGGTCAGCGCCTCAAGCCCGCTCAGCCGGGTCAACCGCGGAATCTCCGGTATTCGCCTCGGCGCCACCGCTCGCACCGCCTGCGCGATCGCCGCGATATGCGGCGGTGTCGTCCCGCAACATCCGCCCACGATGTTGAGCCAGCCGTTCGCGGCAAAGTCGTGCAGCTTCGGCCCCATCGTCTCCGGCGTTTCCGGAAACCCGGTCGGCGACATCGGGTCGGGCAAACCAGCATTCGGATAGCAACTGATCGGCACCGGCGCGATGCGCGATAACTCCTCGATGTAGGGCCGCATCTCGCGCGGCCCGAGCGCGCAATTGATGCCCACGCTCAGCAGCGGCACATGCGAAATCGAATTCCAGAAAGCCTCGACCGTCTGGCCGGAGAGCGTCCGCCCGCTCGCGTCGGTGATCGTAAACGACACCATCACCGGCAGCCGGATGCCGTGCTGCTCGAAATAACGATCAATCGCAAAAAGCGCCGCCTTGCAATTGAGCGTGTCGAAAACGGTTTCGACGAGCAGAACGTCGACCCCGCCGTCCACCAAGGCATGTATCTGTTCGGTGTAACTCTCCACCAATTGGTCGAACGTGATCCCCCGGAAGGCCGGATTGTTGACATCCGGCGAAAGGGAAGCCGTCTTGTTCATCGGCCCGATGGCGCCCGCCACGAAGCAGGTGCGCTCCGGATGACGCGCCTCGACCGCCTCGACCGCCCGCCGCGCGCATTGGGCGCCCGCGAAGCTCATGTCGGCGGCCACCTTTTCCATCGCGTAGTCGCCCATCGCCACGGATGTCGAGCTGAAGGTGTTCGTTTCGATGATATCGGCCCCGGCGGTCAGATACGCCTCGTGAATCTCCTGCACGATGCGCGGCTGGGTGAGGTTCAGCAGATCGTTGTTGCCTTTCAGATCCTTTGCCCAGTTTTGGAAAAGCTCTCCCCGAAACTGCGCCTCATCCAGCCGATACGTCTGGATCATCGTTCCCATCGCCCCGTCGATGATCGCGATGCGCTGTTGCAGAAGTTTCCGAAGCTGTTCCCCCCGCCCCGGCGGGCGCTCGATGATGCGCTGGCTCATGCTTTCTTTCCGAACAATCCCATGTTAATCGGAGCGATCAGCCCATTCAAGATTAAATATCAACGTATCCCGATGCGTTGATGCGTTAATAATCCGTGCCAGAGTATCGGCCGATCCGCTCTTGTCGCAAAAATGACACTCAGAACCCGTCTGAAGCGCCAACAATTGCCCCTCCGGCGGGTGGCACTTTGAAATGGCGCAGAGACTGGCAGCGATTGGGAACCCGGCACCAACCCATCCATCATTAATCCCCAGCCGCACCACTCGAAGAGGGGCCACTCTCCCACCTTTTCAAGGACGGCGCGAACACTGGCCGTCGGCGAGCCGGCTCCCACCGGGCGCAAGCTTGAGCGGCTGCAAGGTCGGCGGCCTCCACCTCGTCTGCTTCCTGTGATTCTGAACACGATGTAACACCGATTAACACGGAAAAACACCCAGTTTTCGAGGGGGGGGTGTCGAATTTCTCCCCTCCCCCCGTCAGCCCCGTCAGCCCCTCCCCATGCACCTCTGCACCCCGGCTAAACGATCCAGCACGCTCCCCCGCCGAGCCGGGAGGGGGGCCGGATTCCTGTCGGCACCTCCCCCAACCGCATGCCTCCCTCTGCGGCCAAGGGAAGTGGTGATCGCACCGAAGGCGCCCGGCCTGCTGGCCTCGCAGGCCAGCCAACCCCACCATTTCTGACCGGCCGTTTCAACCGCTCCCCCTCCCAAGGAGAGGATTGCCATAACCACCGCTCCCGGTAGCTTAGTGGGCGATGTCGAAAGCGGTTTCGAAGAAGAAGAAGGCGGTCCTGCTCGGTGTGGGACTCGATTCGGACGGTCACAAACGGGTGACGACCGGGCAAAATTTTGCCTTGGTGGGCGGCTCGAAGGAGACGCACGAGGCGATGCTCGAAAAGACCATCAAGCTCAACGAAAAGCTCGCCGCCAAGGGAAAACAACTGGAAGAAGTGAGTTCCGCCGAGTTCGACGACCTCGCGCACGAGGTCGGGCTGCGCCGTCACAAACCGGACCAGAACTAGGCCGCCCGCGCGCTTTCGACTTGTCAAAGATCGGAGCCCTCCCCTGAATTGGCATAACCGTCCAGAAGATACCGTTATGCCTAAACGACCCATCCAATTTTGTGCGGCCCGGGTTCGGGCCGGGTTCACCCTGATCGAATTGCTCGTCGTCATCGCGATCATCGCGATCCTCGCCGGGATGCTCCTTCCCGCGCTCGCCAAGGCCAAGGAACGGGGGCGCCGGGTGAAATGCCTGAACAACCAGCGGCAGATCGGGATCGGGATGAACATTTATGCGCTGGATAATGCCGAGAAGGTCGTCGAAGCCCGCGGCAAATCGGTGCAGATCGCTCTCAATCCGCCGGAACGGAAAGCCGCGGAGTCGATCGGGCTGTACATCCGCACGAACACCGCGAGCATCTGGACCTGCCCCAACCGGCCGACCTTCCCGACCTACGAACGGGAGTACGATCAATGGATTATCGGCTACCAATACTACGGCGGGATCGAAAACTGGATCAACCCGGCCGGAACCTTTCCCTCCCGCAGCCCCATCAAGCTGGCCAGTTCGCAGCCGGGTTGGACCCTGGCCGCCGATACGGTCATGAAGGTGGATGGGTCCTGGGGCGGCCAGAAAGGCGTGACCCGCGATACCGCCTTCAAGGATATGCCCTCGCACAAAAAGTCCCGCTCGATCCCCGAAGGCGGAAACCAGGTGTTCGTGGATGGCTCGGCCCGGTGGATCAAATTCGAGCAAATGTACTTTCTCCATTCCTGGGACACGGGCTCACGCCTGTCCTACATGTTTCAGGAAGATGTCGATCCGAAGCTGGAACCGCGCCTGCCGCAACTGAAGGCCAAACTGTAGCCGGCCTCCTCTCGTCGAAGCGCACGCCTCCCGCATTCGAGGCGTGAACTGGCGTCGAGAAGGTGTACGTTGACGGTAAAACCATGCGTGCTTCAGCCGCCGCTTCGTCTCGCCTCCTCGAACACCCGCGCTTGCCGCATCTGCTGCTCGGCTTTTATCTGCTGCTGTGGACGATCCTGGCGGTCCGCCCCGCCAGCCGGCAGGATTGGCTGCTGGAAAACCTTCCCGTTTTCGCCGGAGTGCCGATTCTGATCGCGACGTATCGCCGTTTCCAGTTCTCCGGTCTCTCCTACCTGACCATCACGATCTTTCTGATCCTCCACGCCTTCGGGGCGCACTACACCTACACGGAGATGCCGCTGGGCAACTGGGTGCGGGACGCACTCGGGCTAAGCCGGAATCACTATGATCGATTCGTCCATCTCGCCTTCGGGTTGCTGATGGCCGGGCCGGTGCGTCAGTTTGTGCGGGAGGGTCTGGGTGTGCGGCCCGCCTGGAGCGCGCTGGCCAGCGCGCAAACCGTCGCCGCGTGGAGCGCGGCCTACGAGGTTCTGGAGGCGATTGTGGCCCTCTTGGCAAGCCCGGAACTCGGTGCGGCTTACAATGGGATCCAGGGGGATGTCTGGGACGCCCAAAAGGATATGGCCCTCGCCGTAGGCGGAGCCGTGGCGGCGCTGGCGGCCGGAGGGCTGGTGCGTCGGTGGCGTCGAGAGCCGAAGAATTGATACGTATTCGTATTATTTTTTTGCGCACCCGCCCAAGCTGGGCGATAGTTCAGGCAAGCGGGTCCGCACCAAGGCGGGGCCGCCGCAAGAGTATGCGTCAGACCGCCGGATTCACCGTTCCGCGCTGGGCCGCCGCCGCGGTCGCAGCCCTCATTTTGGCCGGCTCTCCCGCATTCGGCGGCGAGGGCATCGCCACCGCCAGAAGCTGGCCGATGTTTCGCGGCAACCCCGGTCTAACCGGCGTATCCCCGGCCCAGTTGCCGGCCAAGCTCGATCTCCTCTGGACCCATAAGACCGGCGCCCCCATCAAATCCTCTCCTGCGGTGGTCGATGGCCGGGTTTTTGTCGGGTCGGACGATCAGCAACTGTACTGTCTCGATCTCGCGACCGGCAAAAAGCTTTGGACCTATAAGACAGAGGGTGAGATTGAATCCTCCCCCTTGGTGCTTGGACAGTCGGTCTACTTTGGATCGGCCGATGGCGCGCTCTACGCTGTCGACACCCGCGGGAAACTCCTTTGGAAATCGCCGACCGGGGATAAAGTGTTGGGCGCGCCGAATTGGGTGGCCGCGCCGGACGGCAAAGGCGCCTGGATTCTTTCCGGCAGTTACGATTTCAAGCTGTACTGCTTCGATGCCGCCACCGGACAGACCAACTGGACCTTCGAAACCGGCAATTACATCAACGGCGCGCCCGCCGTGGCGGACGGGAAGACGGTGTTTGGCGGCTGTGACGCCTTGTTGCATGTGGTCTCGCTCAAGGACGGCCAGAAGCTCAAGGAAGTGGAAGCGGGGGCCTACATTGCCGGGTCGGGAGCCTTCGAGAAGGATCGATTCTACATTGGCCACTACGAAAACGAGTTTCTTTGCGCCGACCTGAAAGACGGGCAGATCGCCTGGCGATACAAGGATCGAGCCTTTCCTTACTTTTCCTCTCCGGCGTTGACTCCCGAATTTGCCGTGTTCGGCGGGCGCGACAAGAAGCTGCATTGCGTCAAGAAGGCCACCGGAGAACCGGTTTGGCAGTTCACGGCACGGGGTAAAGTGGACAGCTCTCCCGTGATTTGCGGCGACAAGGTCGTCGTCGGTTCGGACGATGGGCGGCTTTATCTGATCAATCTGGCGGACGGCAAAGAGCTGTGGAGCTACGAGATCGGCGAAGCAATCACCAGTTCGCCGGCGGTCATCGACCAGACGGTGGTCATCGCCTCGGAAGACGGAGCCGTCTACGCGTTTGGAAAAAAGTGAGGATCGCATGAGCACCTTGGTCAACCCTCCACCGCAGACCTCCGCGCCAGCCGCGCCGCCAATCGAGAAGCAGACCACGGCGGGCAATTACTTCGTTTCGAACTATCCGCCCTTCTCCTTCTGGAAGCCGGAAAACCTGCCGGACTTTCACGCGGCGCTACAACGTCCGCCGGTTCCGGGGCATCCGCTCGGGGTCTATCTGCACATTCCCTTTTGCCGAAAACGCTGCCACTTCTGTTATTTCAAGGTCTATACCGACAAGGATGCGGCGGCCATTCGGAACTATATCGACGCCACCCTGCAGGAATTGGCACTCTACGCGTCGCAACCCTTCATCGGCGGACGCCGTCCAAGTTTTGTCTACTTCGGTGGAGGGACTCCGTCCTATCTCTCCGTGGACCAATTGCGCCATCTGACGGATGGCATGAAGGCGCTCCTCCCTTGGGACCAGGCCGAGGAAGTGACCTTCGAGTGCGAACCCGGCACGCTGACGGATCACAAACTGCGGGCCATCCGCGAGATGGGCGTCACGCGTCTAAGCTTGGGAGTCGAGAATTTCAGCGACCACATTCTCGAGATCAACGGCCGGGCGCATCTCTCCAAGGAAATCGACCGGGCCTACCGGTTCGCTCGCGAGATTGGCTTTCCCCAGATCAATATCGATCTTATCGCGGGCATGGTCGAGGAGACCGAAGAGAATTGGCGGGAGAACATCCGCAAGACGATCGCGCTCGACCCCGATAGCGTCACCATCTACCAGATGGAGATACCGTACAACACGACGATCTACCGGCAGATGAAAACCGAGGGCCGGCTCACGGCGCCGGTGGCCGATTGGGATGTGAAGCGGCATTGGGTGGATTGCGCTTTCGAGGAGTTCGAGCGCGCGGGCTACACCGTGGCCAGTGCCTACACGGCGGTGAAAGACAAAAGCAAGACCCGGTTCATCTATCGCGACCGGCTGTGGGCGGGGGCAGACTTACTCTCGTTGGGGGTAGCCTCTTTCGGGCATATTGCCGGCACCCATTACCAGAATTTTCACGAGTTCGAGCCGTATGTCACTCGAGTGCAGGCTGGCCAGTTCCCTGTCTACCGGGCGCTGACGCCCACGGCGGATGAACGGCTCATCCGCGAATTTGTGCTCCAATTGAAGCTGGGGCGCTCCAGCATTTCCTACTTCAACCGCAAGTTCGCCACCGATGCCCTGCGGCGGTTCGCCGCGCCGATCCGCACGCTCCAGGATTGGGGCTTTCTCACGATCGAAGGCGACGACTTGGTTCTGAATCGCGAAGGCTTGTTGCAAGTCGACCTGCTGCTGCACGAATTTTTTCTGCCGGAGCATAAGAACGCGCGTTACGCCTGATGAGCCTCGCTGGAGAATCCGCCGTCGTGCCCGTCGTGATGCCGCTCGCGCATCCGCTGGATGAATTCTACGCGCATGCGCGCATGCCGCTCCCCGAGATTGTCTCGGTGGAAGGCGCGGCCGTTCCGGAACCGTACCGGCGGCTGCTGGTTCACGACGGAGACATGACCCCCGCGCTCGAAAGGTTTCACGAAACCCGCATACACCTGCGCGTGCTCGGCCGCGAGCAGCGGGCCAACAACTATTTTCGCCAGGTGCTGCTCATGGCGGAGGAAGACGGCCCGCCGCTCGAGTTCGGCGCGATCAAGATTTATCTCGAGTTGTTGCCGCCCGCCGCGCGGCAGGAAATTCTGGGCGAACGATTGCCGTTGGGCACCATTCTCGCCCGGCATAAAATCCCGCATCTCAGCCGCCCCAAGGCATACCTCCAGGTCCGGGCCGATCCATTTATCGCCGGGCTGTTTGAAGTGCCCGTCGGCACCACGCTTTACGGCCGGCGCAATACCTTGAGCACCCCCGCGCGCCAAAGCCTGGCGGAGGTCGTGGAGATCCTGCCGGCTATCGCCGGCTGAGGGAGCAACGCAAGCCATATGGAAACCGACAAAAGGCGCAACGCGGTTGCTATCGGAACGTTTCCCGGGCGGCCCGCCGCTTGTCAAGAAGGCCTCCGCGCGGCAAATTGGCGAGACGGCGGATGAGGATTGTCCAGATAACCCCAGGCGCTGGCGGCATGTACTGCGGGAATTGTTTCCGCGATAACATGCTCGTCCGCGAGTTGCGCCGGCAGGGCCACGATGTCCTGATGGTGCCGCTCTATCTGCCCATGACGCTCGATGAGGCGGACGAAAGCCGCGGCGTCTCGGTTTACTTCGGCGGCATCAACGTTTATCTGGAACAAAAACTGCCGTTGGCGGGCCACATGCCCGAGTGGCTGCACAAATGGCTGGCCTCTCCGGGGATGCTCCGCTGGGCCTCCGGCCGCACGGCCAAGACCCGCGCCGAAGACGTCGGGGACTTGATGCTTTCCATGCTGCGGGGGGAGGACGGCCGGCAGAAGCGGGAACTCAACGACCTGATCTCCTTCCTTCAGGGGCAGCCTCACCCCGAGGTGGTCTCACTTTCCAACGCGTTGCTGGCCGGGCTCGCCCGGGGCCTTAAAACCCGCCTCGACACGCGGGTCGTCTGCATGTTGCAAGGCGAAGATTCCTTTCTGGACAGTCTGCCCGAGACGCATCGGCAAAAGACGTGGGACTTCCTGACCGAACGCTGCGCGGATATCGACCAATTCATCGCTCCCAGCCGATACTTTGCCGACTTGATGACCCGCCGGTTGCGCTTGCCCGCAGATAAAGTTCAGGTGGTGCATAACGGAATCCCCTTGGACGGATACGAACCCGCGGACGAACTTCCGAATCCGCCGGTCATCGGCTATTTCGCGCGGATGTGCCGCGAAAAGGGGCTGCCTCTTTTGGTAGATGCGTTTCTCCTCCTGAAGAAGCGTCCTGCGGGGCGCGATGTCCGATTGCATGTGGGCGGCGGGATGGGGCCGGCGGATGAGCCGCTGGTGCGAGAGCTGAAGGTCAAACTCCAGGGAGCCGGCGCGCTGGGGGACGTCACTTTTTTCCCGAACGTGACCAAGGAACAGAAACAGCAGTTCTTCCGGCGGATTTCGTTGCTGTCCGTGCCGGCGCTCTACGGCGAGGCCTTTGGCTTGTATGTCGTGGAAGCATTCGCCGCGGGAGTTCCCGTGGTCCAACCGCCCGTCGCTTCGTTCCCCGAGTTATCCGAAGTCTCCGGCGCCGGGCTGCTGGCCCGCGATGCCACGGCGGGAGCTTTGGCCGATGCGCTGGAGAAAGCCATCGAGAACCCGGAAGCGCTCAAGACGCTTCGCCGGGCCGCCCGCGCCGCCGCGGAGAACACCTTTACCGTCGAGGCGATGGCCGCCAAGGTGGGTGCTGCTTTCGAAACCGTCCGCCGGATCGGCGAACCGGCGCCTAACCTCCTGACGACGTAGCGTGAACGGCGACCGCACGGTTGTCGGCCACGGCTGGCGGACCCACCGGTGGCGCAGAAGGAGCACGGTTCGAGTCGGCAGTCTGAGCCAGGCGCCGGGCCTGCGCTTCCGATCTCTGGCGCAGCGAAGCCAGTTCTTCCCGCACCCGTGACAACTCGGCGCACTTCCGCGTGAGCAAATGGCGGCTATGCAGCACCATGAAGCCGAGGCACACAAAGATCGCTGAGAACAAGACCGTCAGCGTTGGCTGCGTAAAATCACGCGAGTCGGAAGAAGGCTCGGAAAACATGACCGCGAAACCTTCGGAGGCTGGAGCGATCGGGCTCGCCGCGTGGGCGCCAACCAAGCCAAGCGCGACGATCATGGCCGCCCTCCCCAAACCAGAAATCGAGCGGCTGATCCAAGCCGGTTGCATTCTCATTCGTTGTGGAGGCGAGCCTCCCACCGGTAATCGGCTGGGCCGGCCGGAACTTGAGCGTGCCTCGAGGTTATGCAGGGTTCATCGTGTCAGCAGGGCGGCCGGACGTTGTTTCGGGATGCGCTCGAAGGCCATCCCAATCCGGCTCATCAGATACTGCCCCAGGTCCCCGGCGGCACCGGGCGGAGGGGCCACGGATTGGATCGTCAGCCACGAGGCTTCCAGCAAGGTTTCCGCCAAGGTCCGGGCGGAGGCGGGAAGCCGCGCTTGCGCGAGGTCGGGCTCGAAACCCGAAAGGCGCAGTAGTTTCAGTTCGAAGGCCACCGCCAGTTCGGTTCGCGGAGGGCCTTCGGTCAGCGCATCGAGCGCTTCGTCCATCAGTTCGAAGTATTCGGGAAGCGGTGCCTCCGTTTCCGTAGCCAGTTCGATCAGCACGCCGAAATAGGCGGCCTGGGCCAGCCAGCCGAGATTTTCCCGCAGGCGCGCCCGGGTCTTCCGCAAGACCACTTCACGCAGGGCGTGCAGTTCCGACCGCCGGCTGCGGCTAAAGCTGAACTCCGCCTGATAGTACAAATCGAGCTTGCCGAAGAACGCCGACTTCGGCCGCCGCGCCCCCTTGGCCACCGTCGCGAGGCGGCCCAGGTCCGGCGTCAACCATTGGACGATCATGCTCGTCTCGGTCAGGGGCCGGACGCGCAGGATGATCCCGGTGGTGCGTTCCTCCACGGCTCAGGCTCCCAATTGGCGGCAGGAAAACCGGCGGAGCAGGGCCTGCGTGAGCCGGTTCTCCTCCTTCTTCATGATCCGCCGCGCGGCGGGCTGAAGATCATCGTAACCGCGCAAGTGCAGCACGCCATGAACGAAATATCGCACGACTTCCTCCTGCCAGCGGGTCCCGAATGCGAGCGCCTGCGCGACGGCATCCGCGGGGCAGATGAAGAGTTCCCCACGCAAAGCCCCGTCGGCCTGGGGCCATTCGTACTCCCGGCCGTAGTCGAAGGTGATGACATCGGTGGAGCCCTCGTGGCCGAGAAAATCCCGATTCACCTGCGCCATGCGCCGGGCCGAAACGAAATGAACGGCCAGTTCGTAGGCCGGAAGTGCGAGCAACTCCTCCAGCAAGTGCTCCGCGATGAGCCGGAGTGGCCTAAGCGCGATCCGGCGCACGCTCTGGCGATTTTCCAGATGCAGCAGCTTCATGCTTCAACTCGGCCCGGTGCTCTTCGTAGGCGGTGATGATCCGCTGCACCAAGGCATGGCGGACGACATCGCGCTTCTCGAATTCGACAATTCCCACGCCCTGCACGCGCCGCAACACGCGCAGCGCTTCGAGCAAACCGGAGCGCTTCGAGCCCGGGAGATCGATCTGGGTTGGATCGCCGGTCACCACTGCTTTCGAGCCGTGGCCGAGGCGCGTCAGGAACATCAACATCTGCTCCGCCGTGGTATTCTGGGCTTCATCCAGGATGATGAACGATTGGTTCAACGTCCGGCCGCGCATGTAAGCCAGCGGCGCGATCTCGATCACGCCCCGCTCCCGCAGCTTGATGACTTCCTCCGGCGAAATCATGTCGTGCAGCGCGTCCTGCAAGGGCCGCAAGTACGGCGCGATTTTCTCGAAGAGGTCGCCCGGCAGAAAACCCAAGGCCTCGCCGGCTTCGATGGCCGGGCGCGTCAGGACGATTCGAGACACTTTCTCCTCCCGCAGGGCCGCGACGGCCATCGCGACGGCCAGATAGGTTTTGCCGGTGCCGGCCGGGCCCACGCCGAGGGTAACGTCGCACTCGGTAATGACGTCCAGGTATCGACGCTGGCCGACGGTCTTGGGCGTCACGGAAAGTTTGCGCGGCGAGGTCTGGATGCTGCGCTGGTTCAGGCTGTGCAGAGCCTCCACGCCGTCCTGCCGGGCCACGCTGAGCGCCTGGGCGAACTCCCGGTTGCGCACCGCCGCCCCGGCCTTGATCGAATTCTCCAGAAAGATCAGCACCTGCCGCGCGCGTTCGATATCCGGCTCCTCGCCTTCCAGCTTGATCCACCCCTCGCGCGACGTGGCCCGCACGCCGAGTTGTTCCTCGAGCAACTTGAGATTCTTGGGATCGTTGTTGAAGAGCTGCTGCGCGTGGCGCGCTGTCTCGTAATGCAAGGTCGCGGTGGGCATGCTAATTCCGGCTATCTTGAAAGTGCATTGGAGCCATTCTGAAGAGCCGTCCGAAGTTTCGCCGCCAGGTCGCGCAGGGCTTCCGGCACCACCGTGGCGCCGGCGATCACCGGCATGAAATTCGTATCGCCATTCCAGCGAGGCACCACATGAATGTGCAAATGTTCGGCAATCCCCGCGCCGGCGACCTTCCCGAGATTCACGCCGATATTGAACCCATCCGGCTTCATCACCGTCCGCAACGCCGCCTGGCACCGGCGCATCAGTTTGAGCAAATCGGTCATCTCTCCATCCGTCAATCCGTCGAAATCCGGCACCTCGCGATACGGCACGACCATGAGATGCCCGCCGGTATAAGGGTAGGCATTGAGCAGCGCGAAGCAGCTCCGGTCGCGCGCCAGCACATGGTTCCCTTCGTCGTCCGCCGACTGCGCGATCCCGGTGAAGATCGACCCCCCGGCGGCGGGCGGTTTCGGAGCCAGGATGTATTCGATGCGCCACGGCGCATGCAGCGTCTCCATCCGCCCACGCTAAGGATCGAACACTTCCAAGTAAAGGGGCGGCTTGATGGAGGGCGCGCAAACGCATTAAAAAGTTCGTGACGGCCCGGGGGGGATGTTTCTCTGGTCCTTTTTCGGAAAGTGTTTATCGGCAACGAGAGGCCTGATTTGGCTCGCGGGACGGATTTGATCGAACCCCTGAAAACATGGCCTGATCCGCGCGGCACCAGCGGCACGATTTGACCCCCCTCCGGACCATCGGCGTCCGCACCCTGCTCGGCGGCGGCGAGACCTTCCACGACAGGGGAGTTTTCAGCCGGGCCAAGGAGGAGTGGTTCCACACGTTCCTCTCCTTGCCGCATGGCCTCCCCTCGCACGACACCTTCCACCGTGTCTGCGCCGCGCTGGAGCCGGCCCAGTTCGCCGCCACCTTCCAGACCTGGACGCAGACCCTCCGCCAGGCCAGCCCGCCGCCGCCACAACTCTCCCCCGGCGCGGCCTCCCTGACCTTTCGCGAAACGGTGGAGAAGGATCACGGCCGGATCGAGATTCGCCGCTTCGCCCGGAGCCCGCCTCCGGACGGGCTGGAACCCCGCGCCGCGTGAGAAGGGTTGAAGGCCGCAGGCCGGGGCGAGGCGGTGCGGACTCTCGGCGGGAAAACCACCCGGGAGCGCCGGTATTACCTCCTGAGCCTCGACAACGTGCAGGCCTTCGGCCGGGCCGCGCGCGCACTGGGGCGTCGAGAATCCGCTCCACTGGATGCTGGCCGTGACCTTCGGCGAAGACCGCCGCCGGGCGCGCGCCGGCCACGCCGCCGCGACCTCGCCGCCCTGCGCCGGATCGCCCTCCACCTCCTCCAGCGCCACCGCACGCCCAGAAGCCGCCGCCAGCGCCCCACCGCAAGCTGCAACCATGCCTATTTGCTCCAATTACTCAGTTTTTAATTGCGTTTGCCCTGTTTTGCCTTCGCTCCGCGTTGACAGGAGCGACTCGCCTGTGTAGCTTCGCGCCCGTCGGAGTGGCTTTATGAGCTTTCTCAATCAGCAAGTGTTGGTGCTGAACCGCTTGTGGCAGGCGGTCAACATTTGCACGGTCAAACGTGCGTTGTCTCTTCTGTTCGAAGGGAATGCACAGGTTGTGCTGGGTGCGCCCGATGGTTCCTTTCAAACCTACGGTTTCCAGGAGTGGCGCGATATTTCCGATCGCGATCCGCACCACGAAAGCATCAGCACCATCTCCTTCCGCGTCCGGATTCCTCGCGTCATCGTATTGATGTTGTTCGACCGGGTGCCCAAGAAGGAAGTAAAGTTCACCCGCCACAACATTTTCGAGCGGGATCAGAACAAGTGCCAGTACTGCGGTGGTGTGTTCGACCGGAAGGACCTCAATCTCGATCACGTTATCCCGCGCGACCGCGGCGGCCCGACCACCTGGGAAAACATCGTGTGCTCCTGCATTCCGTGCAATACGCACAAGGCCAACCGCACGCCGCGCGAGGCCGGAATGCAGTTGGTTCGCAAACCGAAACGCCCCAAGTGGCGGCCATTCGTGCAGGTCAATCTCGGCGGATCGTACCACGACAGTTGGAAACATTTCCTCGATCTCGCCTACTGGAACGTCGAGCTCGGCTAGGAGCCCGCGCCGTAGCGCCGGACGGGTCTCATCCCTCAATCTCGGCCGGCGGCGGGAAGCGATGACACGGGAAGGAACCCGAGGAACTCGGGTTCTGGAGCGACGAAAAAACGGAGAGTCCGGTTGTGGAAGGCAAACTCCAACGTGCTGGCATGCAGCGCGTGATTCTCCAGCCACAGCTTCTGGCGATCTTCCTCGGTAAGCTCGCCCAGCACGAACTTCAGGTAAAACCGCTCGTCCAGCCCATACAACTTGTCGCCGACGATCGGATGGCCGAGATGGGCCAGGTGGATGCGAATCTGATGCTTCCGACCGGTGAGAGGATGCACCCGCAGCAACGCAAAGGGCTGGGCTTGGCGGTCGAAGCGCTCCATGACGTGATATTGCGTCTCCGCCGGCCAGCCCTCCGGCGCCACACGATCTTTCACGGCCACCGGGCTGGCCGTGTCGCGTCCCAACGCGGCCGCGATTTGGCCTTCGTCCTGCGCCGGATGGCCGTGGACAATCGCGAGGTACTCCTTTCGCACCGTCCTGTTTTCGAATTGGCGCCGTAAAACCAGCGCCGCCGCTTCGTTTTTCGCCACGAGCGTCAACCCGCTTGTCTCGCGATCCAGTCGGTTCACCAGTTGCGGTCGAATCGATTCACCCAGATGCAGCCGCACCCGGCTGATGAGGCTGGAGTAGACATCGCCTTTCGTGGGATGACACACCAACCCGGCCGGCTTGTGCAGCACCAGGAGATGTTCATCCTCGAAAACGACGGGAAAAAGCGGACTCATCGAGGAGGCATTCCGGGAAAAACAACCCCGTCCAGTTTCACCCGGCCGGCGAGATCAGGCAGTCGATCAGCCCGGAACGAGAGCGTCCGGGCCGGAAAATTGTCGCAAGGCCGGCGCTCCTCAGTTGGCGCGGACGCTCGTGCGTTCCGAGAGCCAGACCATGTCCTGGTTGTTCGCGGAAGCCACGTTCAGAGGCATCAGCGTGAACTTGACCTTCACCACCGTGCGGGGATCGCGCCATTTTCTGATTTCCGCGTGGCCATCCGCGAAGGACAGGCCGGCCGCGCCGTTGTGGTAACTGGCCGGGTAGTCGATAATCCGGGCGCTCGCGGGCGTCGGGACCATCATGTTCGCGAACCCGCCGGCATTGATGCTGTCCGGATGCTCGTCGAGGAGCACATAGAGATTCGCCGGTCCGCCCGCCGCGAAATCGGCCGTCTTCTTGTACGTCTTCCAGGTGCGCTGGTTTTCGTCGTACGAGCCCGGCAGCCAGCCGCCCGGCCCGCCCATCGCCTGGCTCATCCCCATGCTGCGCACGCGCATGTGGCGCTTGCCCTGGATGGTCACATAGCTGAAATCGGCCGGGCATTTATAAACTTCGGCGGTCGGAACATACGTGGCAAAGCGTCCGCGCGCCTTGTCGATGAGATCGAGCTTGTTCGTATTGTCGCGATTGCCGGCATTGTAATCGAGCCAGCCGTACACCCACGCATGCCTTTCCACGGGATTCACATACCCGGGCCCCGTCAGGCGGTCGTTGTTGTCGTCCGGATAGAGCAAGTGCGCGAGCTGAAGCTGCTTCAAGCTGTTCATGCACTTGATCCCCTGCGCCTTGGTCTTCGCCTTGGCCAGCGCCGGGAGCAGCATGCCCGCCAGAATGGCGATGATGGCGATCACCACCAGCAATTCGATCAAGGTGAATCCGCCGCCGCGAGCCCGGCCGGTGTTTCCAGTTATTCTCATGCGCATTTCGTCAGGGTTATGCCGCCGAAGGTACGCTCCGGAGCCGCAGCGGCAAGCGTCATTTTCGGCCTGGCCGGCCGCCGGACAATCCTGCGCCGGCACGGCCGGAACTTCCGGGCGGGCCTTCCGGCGAAGTTTCGCGCCCCCGGGCGAATCTACGGCTGGATCCAGGTCAGCGCCGCGTTGTGGCTGGCCTGCTGTTAGGCCTGCCCCGCGTGGTAGCCGGCGAGCGGTTCGCGATGATGCGCGACGGTCAGCAGATGCTGTCCCGATTGGGCGGAGTTAAACCGAACGTAGCCTTGGGCATCCGAAGTAAGGGTTTGCTCCTTTTCATCCGGCGTGCGCAAGACCGCCTTGATCCCCCCCAGCGGCTGGTTGCGGAAGTACCGCCGCGCCCTTGAAAATTTCGATGGCATCGGCGCCTGGCGGGACAAGGATGGCGAAGCGCCCGTCGATGCGAGCGGCGAATTCACCACCGGAGAGAAATTCGACGGCGTGCTCCAGCTTTCCGCCGTGCTCGCCGGGCCGAAACGGGAGCAGTTCGTCCGCGCCCTCGCCGGCAAGCTTCTGACCTACGCTCTGGGCCGCGGCCTCGAATTCGCCGACACATGCGCCCTCGACCGCATCGTCGCCCACACAGTGGCCCACGACCACCGCTTCTCCGAACTCATCCTCGCCGTCGTCCAAAGCGTCCCCTTCCAAATGCGGCGAGGCGACTCCGCCGCCCCCGCGCCCTGTGTACAGACTGGGGACATGGGTAACAGGTGTTCGGGGACATGGGTGACACAATTAAGGGATTCTTCAAGGTGGGTAAAAACGGGAGGGAAGAATGCCTTGGCAAGAAGAACTGAGCATGGAGGAACGACGAAAAGAGTTGGTGTTGCTGGCGCAAGCGCCCGGGACGAATTTCGCGGAGTTGTGCCGGCGTTTTGGGATCAGCCGCCGGACGGGCTACAAGTGGCGGGAGCGTCACCGCGTGAGCGGCTCGGTGGCGGAGCGCTCCCGCCGTCCGCGCCATAGTCCGGGGCAAACTCCGCAGGAGTTGGAGCAGGCCATCGTGCAGCTTCGGCAGAGCCACCCGGCGTGGGGCGGGCGCAAGTTGCGCCGGCGCTTGCAGGATCTGGGGCTGGCCCTCGCCCCCGCCGCCAGCACGATCACGGAGATTTTGCGCCGGCGCCAACTCCTGGGCCAGCCCGGGGTCGAGCCGTCCTCGCCCTGGCAGCGTTTTGAACGGCCTGAGCCCAACGAGCTGTGGCAGATGGATTTCAAAGGCCATGTGCCCTGCCAGGGCGGGCGGTGCCATCCGTTGACCGCGCTGGACGATTGCAGCCGTTACGCGCTGATCCTGCAGGCCTGCGCCAACGAGCGGCGGGGCGCGGTGGAGGCGGCCTTGACCGGCGCCTTCCAACGCTACGGGCTGCCTTGGGAAATGCTCATGGACAACGGCTCGCCCTGGGGCGGTGGAGAAATCACGCGCCTGAGCGTCTGGCTGATGCGCCTGGGCATTGTGGTCCGCCACGGCCGGCCGCGCCACCCCCAAACCCAGGGCAAGGAGGAGCGCTTCCACCGCACGCTCAAAGCCGAAGTGATCGGCCAGGCCATGCCCTGGCCTTTGCCCCAATGCCAGGCGCGCTTTGACCAGTGGCGCGAAACCTACAACACCCAAAGGCCCCATGAGGCGTTGCAGATGGAAACGCCCGTCGCGCATTACCGCTTGAGCTCCCGCCGCTATCCCGAACGCCTGCCCGCCATCGAATACGGGCCGGACGACCACGTCCGCAAAGTCCAGGCCGAGGGCTGGCTCACCTTTAAAGGCCGGGAACTCCGCCTGTCCAAAGCGCTCCGCGGCCAACCGGTCGCCTTCCGGCCCCACCCCGCGGAAGATGGCCAATGGACCGTTCACTTCTGCCGGCAGAAAATCGCCGAACTCGAGCTGAACCAAAAGGAAACCCAAACCGATGTGTCACCCATGTCCCCGAACACCTGTTACCCATGTCCCCAGTCTGTACACCCTGAACGAGAGTGTGGCGGAAGTTTTGCCCTCGCCGCCGTTCCAGTGGATGCAAACTTCACGGTTGCATGCGTGATTGTCAGCGGCGGTCCAAAGGTTAGCATTCGAGGCATGAGCACACGATGGAAGGGCGGGAGAGGCGGACTGTTTTTCGTTTTGGCCTTCGGTTTAGCCGGGATGGGTTTGGGGCTGGGGCCGGCCGCGAGCGGGCAGGGGAGGGATTGGAGCCAGTTCCGGGGGCCGGGGGCTTTGGGACGAAGCGAGGCGAAGGGGGTGCCGCTGACGTGGGGCGATGGCTCGAATATCGCGTGGAAGGCGGCGTTGCCGGGAGCCGGGGCGTCGAGCCCGATCGTGCTGGGGGATCGCATTTATATCACTTGCTACAGCGGCTACGGGGTTTCAGGCGCGGAACCGGGCGAGATGGAGGCGCTGAAACGGCACCTCGTGTGCCTGAATCTGAGCGACGGAAAGATGGTGTGGGACACGGCGGTATCGGCGGAGTTGCCGGAGCAGGAGCGGATTCGGGAGGAGCATGGGTACGCCTCGAGCACGCCGGTGGCGGATGGGGAACGCATCTACACCTTTTACGGCAAGACGGGCGTGTTTGCGTTCGATCATCAGGGGAAGCAGCTCTGGAAAACGAAGGTGGGAAGCCGATTGAATGGGTGGGGCTCGGCGACGTCGCCAGTCCTGTATAAAGACTTGGTGCTGGTGAATGCGAGTGTGGAGAGCGACGCCTTGGTGGCGCTGGACCGGAAGACCGGGAAGGAAGTGTGGCGGGCGGAGGGGGTGAAGGAATCGTGGCACGCGCCGGTGCTGGTCGAGGCTCCGGATGGAAAGACGGAAGTGGTGGTGGCGATGTTGCGGAAGGTGCTCGCGGTGGATCCGGAACAGGGCCGACCGCTGTGGCACGCGGATACGGGGATAAATTGGTATATGTGCCCGACGCCCGTGGCAGAGAATGGGATCGTTTATTCGATTGGCGGGCGGAATCCGAACGGCGCCCTGGCGATTCGCGCCGGCGGACGGGGCGATGTGACCGGCAGCCATGTCGTTTGGAAGCTGAATAAGGGCTCGAACGTGCCCTCGCCTATTCTGCACGAGGGGCATCTCTATTTCGCGCACGAGAATCTCGGCGTGGTTTACTGCGTCAATGCCAAGACGGGCGAACTCGTTTATGAACAGCGTTTGAACCCATCGCCCGGGCAGATTTATGCCTCTCCGGTGGTCGCGGGCGGGAAGATTTATTACACGGGCAGGACCGGGCGCACGGTCGTGGTGGCGGCTCAGCCGAAATTCGAGCAACTGGGGGTGAACGATCTGGAATCCAATCGCGGCGTCTTCAATTCGAGTCCGGCGGTGGCGGGGGATCGCTTGCTGCTGCGGTCGAACCGCGCGCTCTACGCCCTCGGACAATAACCCACGGGATCTAACTTCAGATTGGCCCGACGCGCACCGCACATCCCCGAGCGAGGGTGTGCGGAGCGACGGATGCTGAAAGCGGGCCGATCGATGATACAGTCTGCGGCATCATAACTCGCATGATTTTACCAAGGCTCCTATTGGCTTGGCTCGCGGCGACGGTGTCGGCGCTTTTTCTGATACTAACGGCGAACGCAGAATCTTGCCTTCAGATCACAACGTTTGCGGACGGCAATGTGCCGGATCGAGAGGTGTTCGTGGCCGCGAATGGGAGCGACAGCACGGGAGACGGGTCGCGTGCGAAACCATTCCGAACGCTGGCACGAGCCGCGCAGGGGGTGCGGGCGGGGACGGCCATTCGATTGCTGCCGGGCATGCACACGCCGGGGGCGTCGCTGAGCGGGCTGGCGGGAACCTCGGAAGCGCCGATCTGGATCGGCGGCGTGCCGGGGGAAGCGCGGCCGGTGATTTCGGGAGGCTCGCAAGCGATGCAACTTTCCCGGGCGCGCTATGTGGTGGTGGAGAATCTCGAAGTCGCGGGATCGACGGCGAACGGGATCAATTGCGATGACGGCGGATTGGTGGCGAATCCCGAGGCGACGCGCTTCGTGGTGTTTCGCAATATCATCTTTCGGAATATCGGTGCGACCGCGAATCAGGATGGGCTGAAGCTCTCGGGCGTGAACGATTTTTGGGTGCTGGATTGTGAATTCTTGCGAGGCAGTTCCGGTGGAAGCGGGATCGATCAAGTGGGATGCCATCGCGGGGTGATTGCAGGGTGCCGCTTTGAAAACCAGGGGAATGCTATCCAGTGCAAGGGCGGGAGCGAGGATGTAGAAATCCTGGGCTGCCGGTTTTTGAATGCGGGACAGCGAGCGGTGAATCTCGGGGGATCGACGGGCTTCGAGTTTTTCCGGCCGCCGCTCGTGCGGGGGGTGCCGCAGGCGGAGGCACGGAACATCCGGGTGATAGGGTGCGAGTTCCAGGGTTCGGATGCGCCGGTGGCGTTCGTGGGGAGCCTGAATTGTTTGGTGGCGAATAATACATTTGTGAACCCGACGCGGTGGGTGGCGCGGGTTTTGCAGGAGACCGTCTCGAGCGGCGGATACACCTTCGCGCCGAGCGGGAGCGGACGGTTCATCAATAACATCGTGTATTTTCGGCGGAGCGCCTTGAGCACTTTCGTGAATGTGGGTGGCAATACCGCGCCGAACACGTTCACCTTCGCGAATAACTTGTGGTACGCGCACGACAATCCTGCGGGCTCGACCCCGAGCCTGCCGGTGGCGGAGACGGGCGGCATCGCGCGGCAGGACCCGCAATTCACGGATGCGGCGGGAAGCAACTACACGCTGCGCGCCACGAGTCCGGCCATCGGCAAGGGCCGGGCGCTGGCGGAACTGACGGCGGATTTCGGCGAGCGCTGTTTCACGGCGACGCCCAGCATCGGGGCGCATGAATTCGCGGAGGCTGCTCCGGCGCGTTCGGATGCGGATGCCCTGCCGGATTGGTGGGAGGCGCGGTTCGGGCTGGACAGACTTGAGGCGGCAGACGGCGCGCTGGATGCGGACGAGGATGGACACTCGAACGAGCAGGAGTTTCTGGCGGGAACGGACCCGCGGGATGGGCAGTCGGTGTTTCGGATTCTCGGGATTGCGCGCGACGCGACTGGCGTGAAAGTGCGGTTTACCACGGTGGCCGGCAGACAGTACCAATTGGAACGAACAGCCGGAGTGAACCCGCTTGAGTGGGTGTCCGAACAAACGACTACGGGACACGGAGGGGTGTTGGAAGGAACCGTTGGATCACCATCGGTCGACGAAGTTTTTTTGATGCGCGTGCGTGCGGAGATTCAGTGAGACACGAGCCTAATCCGCGGTGTGTAACGGCTTCGGTGTGCGGTTGACGCCGCTAATACGTTCGTGTATACAGTCGCGTATGACGCAAGTAATTTCATTGCGCGTACCGTTGGACAAATTGGCCGAGCTGGATCGGAGAGCCTCGTCAACGGGGCTTGATCGCACCAAGTATTTGCTGCGGCTCGTGGAGGAAGATATCACCCGGCCTGCGCCTAAGCAGAGACGCCGCTTTGCGAGCATGCATTTACTCGGGAAATTCCGCTCGCAAGGCAGTTCAAACGCCGCAGTTCGCGCGGCCCTGAAAGCGCAAGTTGAAAAAGATCGCTGACTCGGGATTGATCATCGCGGCCCTGAATGAGCGCGATGCCTGCCATGCCTGGGCGCGGAAACTTTTTGAGAACGAAGAGCCTCCCTGGCTGGTTTGCGAACCAGTCCTTGCCGAAATCGCCGCCGTTCTCGAATCTCCGGAGCCTGGTTTGGAGCTGCTGGCGACCGGAGATTTGGAGATCGCTTTCGAACTGGCCCCGCACAAAATCGCGTTGCTCGCTTTGGTGCGAAAATATCGCGATCAAGGAATGGATCTGGCCGATGCGTGTGTAGTCAGAATGAGCGAAATCTTCGAGGACTCGGTCGTCTACACCGTGGATAAGAAAGATTTTTCCATTTATCGGCGCAAAGGGAACCGCCCGATCCGTTGCGTTTTCCCAAGCTGATCCAAGTGGGTCAGGAGCGACTGGTAGCCGAGGATGGCGGCACATCCGAAGGCGCAGGCTCAGACGGCAGAAACGTGAAGACGACGGCGGCGAGGACGCAGCAGAAGGCGGCGAAGTGGTTCCAGCGGAGGCGTTCGCCGAGGTAGGTGATGGCGAAGCCGCAGAACACGGTGAGGGTGATGACTTCCTGAATGATCTTGAGCTGGGTGGCGCTATAGACGGCGTTGCCCCAGCGGTTGGCGGGCACCATCAGGAGGTATTCGAAAAAGGCGATGCCCCAACTGACGAGGATGGCCATCCAGAGCGGCGCGGCTTTGTGCTTGAGATGGCCGTACCAGGCGAAGGTCATGAAGACATTCGAGCAGCAAAGGAGCAGGATCGGCATCCAGCGGTTTTCGAGCCAGGAGGTCATACGAGACGGACGGGTATCTTTTGCGAGGCGAGAAAATCTTTGACCTGGCGGACGGTGAATTCGCCGAAGTGGAAAATGCTGGCGGCGAGAACGGCATCGGCGCGCCCGGCAAGCAACACTTCGGCCATGTGTTCGAGCGTGCCCGCGCCGCCGCTGGCCACGACCGGGACGCCGACGGATTCGCTGACGCGGCGCGTGATCTCGAGATCGAAGCCCTTCTTGGTGCCGTCGGCATCGATGCTGTTGAGCACGATTTCGCCCGAGCCGAGCTCGACCGCACGGCGCGCCCACTCCACGGCGTCGAGGCCGGTGGGCTTGCGGCCGCCCTGTGCGAAGACTTCCCAGCGATCCGGGGCAACGCGCTTCGCATCGATGGAAACGACGATGCATTGGCTGCCGAATTTCTCGGCGCCCTGGCGAATGAGGTTCGGATCGGCGAGCGCGGAAGAGTTGATGCTGATCTTGTCCGCGCCCGCCTTGAGCATCGTGCCCATGTCCTCCACGGTGCGAATGCCGCCGCCGACGGTGAGCGGCATAAAGCAGCGGTCGGCGACGCGTTCGATAGTCTCGACCATCGTGGCGCGCCCGTGCGCGCTGGCGGTGATATCGAAGAAGACCATTTCATCCGCGCCCTGGTCGTTGTAGCGAACGGCGAGTTCGACGGGATCGCCGACATTCCGAAGTTCACCGGCCTCGGCCTTGCCGAATTGGACACCGCGGGTGACATGGCCGGCGTGGACGTCGAGGCAGGGAATGACGCGTTTGGCGAGCATGGCAGGGGGCGGCAAAATCAGGATTGGACGAAGTAACTGAGATTCTCGAGTTCGATCGCGAGATTGACGTTGTTGACCATGACATCGTCGGGAACGTGCAGCACGATGGGCGCGAAATTAAGGATGCCGGTGATGCCGGCGTCGATCAGGCGATTGGCGACCTCTTGCGCCGCCGAGGCCGGCACGGTCAGGATCGCCATCTTGACCACATGCTGGCGGACGACGGCCTCCATCTCTTCCATCGCGTAAAGGCGCACCCTCGGAGGCATCTCGCGAGGGCGGGCCGTCTCGGCATCGAAAGCGCCGACGATCTCGAACCCTTCCTGTTCGAACCCGCGGTAACTGAGCAAGGCGAGCCCGAGATTGCCGACGCCCACGAGGATCACCGGTTGGAGGCTGGTCGTGCCGAGCAGATCGGCGATCATGCGGCTGAGTTGATCGACATCGTAGCCGAGGCCGCGCGTGCCGAATTGGCCGAAGTAGGTGAGGTCTTTGCGGAGCTGGGTCGGCTTGACCCGGGCGGCCTTGGCCAGCGCCTCGCTCGAAACGGTGCGAATATCGTTCGTCTTCAGGCGCTGGAGACAGCGCAGATAGACGGATAATCGGTAAACGGTTTTCCGTGGAATCTCCGCTCTGATGTTCTTCTTCAACCGGGCCGAATGTATCGAACCCGGCGAATTCCGCAAACGTCCGCCGGTCCTTTACGGCAGGCTGATTGCGCGATAAAAACGGCGATTCGGCGTCGGAGCCGCGGTGTCGATGAAGATGTAGGGCGAGGTCGGGAGAAAGACGTTGGTCAGCGGCAGCCAGGTGTTCGGCGCGAGCTGGTCGGCACATTCGATGCGATAGGGCCGGCCCACTTCGCCGAAGACCGCCACTCCCGCGGAGGTCTGAATCAACGCCTCCAGGCTGGCGGATGGCTGGCGCGGGGGCTTGAAGCCGCATTCCAGATTGTCGATCGCGATCGGATCGCCGGTGCCGGCACTGGCGCCGGTCGCCTGGATTCGGATCTGGCGGATGTCGCGCGAGAAATGATCGAAGCTCCACAGGCTCGGCCGCCCATCGCCCGTGAATGGATCGCCCGCCTTGATCACGACGCTGTCGATCGCCGTGACTCCATCATCGCTATAGGAAGTGAGCGTGAATTGTTCCGCGCCATCGACGTCGAGCAGGTAACCGCTGGCCTGCGCCACCGGAGACGAGTAGCTAATGATGATCTGGCGATTCTTTCCGCCGAGCCCATCCTCCGTGAGGAAGGCGCTGCCGAAGTCGGTGCGGCGCGATTCGTCGGGGTGGATCGTGTCGTGAACCGGGGGCTCGGTGGAGGTGACGGTGAACGCGGCCCGGAGCCCGCCCTTCTTGCCGATGTACAGCGTGCTGCCATCGTTCGAGCGAAAGCTCATGGCGTAGTGGGGCTGAAATTGATCGGTGATGGCCGTGCCTTCGGAGGCGGGCGCAGTCTGGATGAACTCGAAATCAACCATCGCCGCTGAAGCGCCGACGGCGGAGGACAGCGCCACCGGAAGGAAAACTCCAATCTTCGCCGCCGCTGACTTTAATCGAATCGCGTTCATAAGCTTCATTTCGATCCGCCCCAGCAGCTTGCCGGCCAACTCATCCGCGCCAGGAGCGAGTTGGCCTGCATCGGCAATTCTTTTCCCGCGGAGACGCGCTGGCGCAACCGAGCCGGAACTGGCCGCCGCCCTTCGGCAACCGCGTGTCGCCAATACGGCGCGGGGATTCAACCATCGCACTTGGCCAGGAGGTCGCTCTTGCGAAAATCGGCGGAAGAAGCACGGCCCTTTCGCGCGGCTGCGACCGCACGAAGCGGGAGAGCGCTCGATTTTTCCGGCCTCCCGTTTGACGCGTCGAGTTCGTGTGCTAGCTTGATTCATCCAGTATGAGTACGAGCAAGCTTGATACTTCTGGGATTTTTGAGACCTTGCAGGTCAAGGAGAACGGCACGCAGTTGACTCTGCCCGCGCAGGCCGTAAAGATCCGAAAGAATGGCATCGAATTCCTGACCCACCGCCCGCTTCCGTTGTGGACGGAAATGTCGGTCGATCTCGTCTCCGGCCTCGATGCGCGGAAGGTGCATTGCCAGGGCGTGGTCGTTTCGAGCACCGGCAATCGGCACACCGGCTATGTGGTGTCACTGTTGTTCATGAACGTGTCTCGCCAGGCCGAAGAGAGCCTGGAATTGTTGGAATTCTGCCGCGTTTAGCCCCCGCTGCCCGTCCAATTCTGGACTGGCGCAAGCGTCGCGCCCGCATTACAAATGCGGTGCGACATGGAAATCTTTCACCGAATTCTCGGCATTGCCATTCAAGGTGGCGCTTCGGACGTCCACGTTAAGATCGGCACGCCCGTCATTTTCCGAATCAATCGCCAGCTCGTGCCCATCGAGGCCCCCACTCCCACCGAGGAGTGGATGAACAACGTCGTCGAGAAAATCGTTCCCAAACACGCCATTGCCCGGCTCGAAGCCGACCGCGAAGTCGATTTCTCCTACTACGTGCCCAGCGTCGGGCGATTCCGCACGAACGTGTTTCAACAGCGCGGCCAATGGTGCCTGGCGATGCGCTACGTCAAAACCATCATTCCCTCCTTCGAAGAGCTGGGCTTGCTTCCCATTCTAAAGGATATCGCCATATCCCCCCGCGGCATCGTGCTGGTGGCGGGATCGACCGGCAGCGGCAAGTCGACCACCCTGGCCGCCATGCTCACCCACATTAATCGGACCCAAAAGAAGCACGTCATCACGCTCGAGGATCCCATCGAATTCGTCTTCGACGACGAATTGTCCGTCATCGAGCAGCGGGAAGTGGGTCTTGACACGCTCTCCTTCAAGGACGGCCTCAAACACATTCTCCGCCAGGATCCCGACATCATCATGATCGGCGAAATGCGGGATTCCACCAGTTTCTCGGCTGCCATGAGCGCGGCGGATACAGGCCACCTCGTACTGTCGACCTTGCACACCACCAATGCCGCGCAATCCGTGACGCGCATTCTGGACTTTTTCAAGGCGGAGGAACGGGAGCAGGTCCGCCGGCAGCTCGCGGGCACCTTGCAAGCCGTGGTTTGCCAACGGATGGTCACGACCGTGACCGGTTCGGTCACCCCCGCTCTCGAAATCATGATCAACACCGGCACGGTCCGGAAGTTGATCGAGGAGAACCGGTTGGACAAGCTCGGTGCTGCCATCGAAACCGGCGTCGAGGACGGCATGCAGAATTTCAATCAAGCGCTCTTTAATCTCGTGAAGGACCGGAAGGTCTCCGAGAAGGAAGCCTTGGCGAAGGCGACTAACCCTCAAGCCCTCGAAATGAACTTCAAAGGCATTTTCCTCGACGAAGGACGCCGCATTCTCGGCTAGCCGCCTGTGGAAAGCTGCGGCCCCTCAGTTTGCGGGCTCGCTCTGCCGCAACATGGATGGTTGCGGTTCTGCCACCGGCTCTTAAGCCGCGGCGGCGGGAATCTCGGAGGATGGGGAAGTGCGGGGGTACCCCTTGCGGTGGAAGCCCACCACCCGTTCGGGGAGCGTGTCGTCGAACTGCCGGACCACCGAGACATCCAGCAGCCCGTGGCGCTGGCAGAATTTCAGGGCCGCGAGAGTGTCCTTGAAACCGGCCGCGTCGGCCTTGTTCGAGGTCCACTCATCCATGTTCCTGAAGAGCAACCCGGTTTTCGCATCTCTCAGAACCGTTTTCATTCCGGCGATCTCCTGTTCCATCGTCCCGCCTTGCTAGACGCACCGGCGGGCAAAATATTCGCAATCCTGCTGACGGAAACTCGCTAGCGGAAAATGTGCCAAGCCCTGCTTTTTGATCGACTCCCACGAAAAAAGCATCGAAATTTCCACGCGAAACCCATGAATCGATTTCTCGTCGCAGCCCTTGCTCTCAGCTTCCTCACGTTCGATGCGAATGCGGCGCCGGCCCGTCTGGCGAAGGCCCGCCCAAACATCGTCCTCATCATGACGGACGACCAGGGCTACGGTGAACTCAGTTGCCACGGGAACACCCTCCTCCCCACGCCGCAGCTCGACCGGCTCCACCGGGAAGGAGCCCGGTTCCTCGATTTTCAGGTGAGTCCAACCTGCGCGCCGACTCGCTCGGCGTTGTTGACGGGTCGTCATGAGTTTCGCAACGGCGTAACCCATACGATCTTCGAGCGCGAACGGATGCGTCTGGACGCGGTAACGCTGCCGGAAGTCCTCCGGCGCGCCGGTTACGCCACGGGCATCTTCGGCAAATGGCACTTGGGGGATGAGGACGAGTATCAACCCGGCCGGCGGGGATTCGACGAAGTGTTCGTCCACGGCGGGGGCGGCATTGGGCAGACTTTTCCCGGCAGTTGCGGAGATGCGCCGGAAAACCGCTATCGTAACCCGGCCATCCGCCATAATGGACGGTTTGTCCGGACGGAAGGCTACTGCACCGACGTTTTTTTCCAACAGGCCCGGCAGTGGATCGAGGAACGCACTCCCACCCGCCGCCCGTTCTTTGCGTACATCACCCCCAACGCGCCGCACGACCCTTTCGTCAGCCCCGGGCCGCACTACGACGCCATGTTCCAGGGGAAGGGCTTGGGCACCAACAGCGTCCAGTACTACAGCATGATCAAGAATATCGACGACAATGTCGGACGCTTGCTGGACACCCTCGGCCAGCTCGGCATTGAGCGGGAGACCCTCGTAATTTTCATGACCGACAATGGCCACTCGGTCGGTTCCCTCTTCAACGCCGGTATGCGGGCCATGAAAGGCACCGTTTACCAGGGCGGCATCCGCGTGCCCTCCCTCTGGCGCTGGCCCGGCCGCATCCTGCCGGGTGACCGCACGCAACTGGCCGCCCATCTCGATGTCTTCCCGACCCTGGCCGAAATCGCCGGAATTAGTCTCGACCCGGCGGTGCGTCGGCAAGTGGAGGGCCGAAGCCTCGTGCCCGCCTTGCAGGATGCCGGGGCGGAGTGGCCGGACCGGTTGCTCGTCTCGCATTTGGGACGATGGCCTTCCGGTTCTGCCGAGCAGGCCAAACATCGCCAATCGGCCATCCGCAACCACCGGTTCAAGCTGGTCAACAACGAGGAACTTTATGATCTGGCCGCCGATCCCGCGGAATCCCGGAACGTGATCTCCGAGCATCCCCTGGTCGCCGCCCGGCTGCGCCTGGCTTACGAACATTGGTGGGCCGAGGTCTTGCCCTCGGCCCTGGCCAGCGATATGGCCACTGGTCCCAAAGTGAATCCCTTCAAGGAAGCCTACTGGGTGCAATTCGGGGGCGGCCCCACCCCGGCCCTGCTGAATCAGATGGACCCCGCCAAAAAATTTATCCAGCGTTGAGCGTTGCCCGTGCCGCCTGCGAGTCGCTCATGAAGCTCCCGGCGGTCCGGCTTGGGTATCTAACTTGGCGATGGCCAACGCTTTGCGAAGCAGCAGTTGATTCGTGCCATCCCGGCGTTCGTACTCGATCTGGTCGACCAGCTCCCGGATCAAATGCAGCCCCAACCCTCCGATGGGGCGCTGCTCCAACGGCAGCGACAAGTCGGGCACGGGAGCCTGCCGGGGGTCGAAGGGCACGCCGTCATCCACGATGCGCAACTCCATGTTCCCGTCACACAATGCGGCTTGCACCGTGATCCGGCCGGGCTTGCCGGAGGGATAGCCGTAGGAAACAACGTTCGTGAGCCACTCCTCCAGCAGGAGTTCCAGCTCATGCTGCACCAGCTTGGGGCAGCCGCGCTCGCGATAATAGTCAGCGATCCGCTCGATCAGGCTCGGAATTTCCGACTGGCGGCTGTCGATCGCGATCGAGAGTTCGTCGGCCATAACGGCCTTCCGCTATCGGCCGGACTCGACGACGGACTCCTTGAACCCCGTCAGGGTCAGGATTTGGTCGATCGCGGTGGAAGGACGGGTCACTTGCAGCTTTTTGCCCTGCTGCTTCATTTGCCGCCAGTACTGCAGAATCACCCGGATCGCGGCGGAACAAAGAAAATCGGAATCGGCCAGATTGATGTAAATCTCGGTGGCTCCGGCTTTCATCGCTCGAAGCACTTCCAGTTCGAGTTCGTTCGCGGCGGCGCCGTCGACCTTGCCGCTCACTAGCAACTCGTGGCAGTTTCCCGAAATATTTTGGCGGATGGGCATATCGTGTTCGGGAAATGAAACGGCTTTCCCGCCCGCATCGCAAACGAATTTCGACCGGAGCACCGGCGGACGGCGGGAGCAGTCTCGAATTACAACAGCCCGCGCAACTCTTTGAGAATCCTGGGAACGGCCTGGTACGGATCCTCCTTGGCTTCGTATTCCAGCACCACATAGCCCATATATCGGGCTTCCTTCAGGATGCGGATTAATCGCGGCAGGTCGGCGGCTTCCGTCTTGCCGCCCCGGGCGCGGATTTCCGTCTTCAGTTGGACATTCACCGCGAAGGGCGCGCACCTGGCCAGATCCGCGTACGGATCCGCCGTGTGGAAATTCCCCGTGTCGAGATTGATGCCGACCCACGGGCTTTGCACCGCCTTCACGATGTCCAGCAGCGCATCGGCTTCCGCCACGATCCCCCCGTGGTTCTCGATCCCCAGCACCACCCCGCGGTCGCCCGCGTAGTCGCAGCACTCGGTCAATGCCGCGATGCAATGTTGCTTCGCCTCTGCCGCCGAAAGCTTCCCCACATTTCCAGCAAACACCCGGATGTGTGGCATGCCCAGCACCGCCGCGTGATCGACCCACGTCTTCACCAGCGCGATCTCCGCATCGCGCGCCGGCCCGGGCGGGTGCGTAAAGGTATTGCCCACCGCCGTGCCCGAAAGCGCGACCCCCCGCACGAACGCGTGCCGTTTGACGAGCCTCAGGAAATCCCCCCGGATCTCCTTCGGAAAATAGTAGCTCGTCAATTCCGCGCCGTTGCAACCATGCGCCGCGCAGAAATCGAGAAACTGGAAGAGATCGATCCGTTTCCCCTCCGGTATGTCCGCTTCCCGGTCGTGGCTAATGTCTTTGAAATACTGCCGGAACGAGTAGGCCGCGAGCCCCAGTTGAAGATGCGCTTGGCCGGGACGATCCGGCGGAGCCGCTGCCGGCGAGCGCCCCGTGGCGGCCAGCATCCCGAGGCCTGCCGCGCACAGATCGCGGGCAAACCCTCGGCGCGAAAGGAAACGGGGCGCTTCGGTCTGGGGAGTCGGCGCGCCTGCGGCACGCGTCAGTCGTACACTGGAAAATTCGTTCGGCATGCCGTTTTGTACGCCCTCCCGCCCGGGGAAACAATCTGTTTTCACGGGGCAAATCCTCTCCTTCATATGCAGGTTTGCCACCCGGCGTCCGTGACTGTTTCCCTCAGAGCCTGTCTGAAAATTCCGGCGGGGCCGGCGGCGAGGGATTTTGGCTGCGACCGAGGCGGCGCGACCGGCGCATCCCCGCAGCGGGCTGTAACGGTCGGGCCAACGAAGGCCCCAGCCAAAAGACCCGTCATCGGCCCTGCCGCAATTTCCAGACAGGCTCTCAAGGCTTCGCGTTGCCTGCCGGCTTCGCCTTCTCCGGCTCCAAGACCCGCAGATGCACCTGCGCCACCTTCCCCATATAATGCTCCTGCGCGTAATCCACCGCCGCCTTGCGAATGTGTTTCAAGGCCGCGGCCTTGTCCCCCTGCGCTTCCGCGTACAGCCCGAGATACAGATGCGCGTAACACAGCCGGTCCTTCAACTCATCCGGCCGCGGGTTCCCGGCCTCCGCGGCCTTCATCACCTCCGCCTCCGTCGCTTTCCCGGCGAACAATTGCAGAATCTGCGTCATCGGCACCCGCCGGTCTTCCCCCACCGGCAGCAACTGCTCCCGCGCCTTCGCCGGAGTTTCCGCCCGCGCCACGCACAGGTAATGCCACGCCGCGTTCTCCACGTCGTCCGCGTTCACCGTCCGGTGCAGCTCGAATTGCTTCTGCCCTTTTCGAAATTCTCCCGCGTAATAATACGCCAGCCCCCGCTGCCAATGATGCGCCTCCTGCGCCGGCAACATCTCGATCACCTTGTCCCAATCCGCGATGGCCCCCTTGAAATCCCCCTGCATGAACCGCTGCACCCCGCGATTCTGAAACTCCCGCGCCGTGGTCGGACCGACTTCCTGCGCCCACACCGCCGCGCCACACATCAATACCAGCAGAATGCGTGTCGTGAGCCCATTCCAATGAGCCTTCAAAGTCCTATCTCTCTGCGATCTCTGTGTCCTCGGTGCCCTCTGTGTTAAACGTGGCGTCCCCCCGGCCGCCCCTTTTGATCGCACCAGCGAATGAGTCTCACCTTGAACGTTCATTGGAATCAACGTAGAGGTCCGGTCCCCGCCGCGAAAGTCGGATCTTCCGCGCGCGCCGTCGTCACCTGGCCTTGAATCTGCCGCGTGATTTCCACCGCCAGGTCCAGCGCGCGCTTGCCCGATTCCCCGCTCACCACCGGTGTCTGCTTCTGCCGGATGCAATTGATGAACGCCGCCAGTTCCAGCTTTAGCGGCTCCTCCTTTTCGATCGGCACCGGCTCCCGCACGATCTTTCGCCCCGCGAACTCGCTCACGATCGTCGAGTCCCGCGCCGCCAGCAGCTTTTTCCAGAGCGAGGATTCCTGCTCCCCCTCCCGCGCGATCCGGTAGATGAACCCCTCCTGCGCCCGGTAATCCAGCGAGAGGTAACTCGTCGTCGCCCCGCCGCTGAACACCCGGATCTTCCGCATCCGCTCCGGGCTCACCCGGCTCGCCGTCAGGTTCGCCACGCACCCATTCGCGAAGCGCAGCCGCGCGTTCGCGATATCCTCCGTCGCGCTCAGCACCGGCACCCCCACCGCGTCCACGCTCGTCACCGGCGATTTCACGAACGCCAGCACCACATCCAGATCGTGAATCATCAAATCCAGCACCACCCCGATATCCGTGCTCCGCGCCGGATACGGCGAAAGCCGGTGCGTCTCGATAAACCGCGGGTCCGTCGCCACCGATTGCAAATACGTGAACACCGGGTTGAACCGCTCCACATGCCCCACCTGCAAAATCGTGCCCGCCTTCTGCGCCGCCGCCACCAGCGTCCCCGCCTCCTCCGGCGTGTTCGTCATCGGCTTCTCGATCAGCACATGCTTCCCCTGCTCGATCAGCTTCCGCGCGATCAAATAATGCGTCGACGTCGGCGTCACCACGCTGAACGCCTCCGCCGCCGCTGTCACTTCCGCGAGCGTCCTGAACGCCCGCACCCCGTGCTTCGCCGCGATCCGCCCGGCCAGCTCGTCGTCCACGTCGAACACCCCCGCGAACTCCACCTCCTCCGGCCGCGCCGCCGCCAGCGCCGCGTACAACCGCGCATGCTCCTTCCCCAAAGATCCCGTTCCCACCACCGCCACTTTCAAAACCATGCCGGTCCTTACCAAAGCCTCGTGTTCGCCGCTATTCCTTCGCGCCTTTTTCCAGCGCGGCCTGCACCGCCGCCTTCATCTGCGCCAGGCCCTTCTCGAAATCCGCCCCCACCGTCTTGTCCATGTCCATGAACAGGTCGAACGCCTTCGCCATGAACCCATTCCGTCCATGCATCGCCCATTGCACCGCCGTGTTCGTCCCCTCCGGCTTGAACGTGAACTCCGTCATATTCACCGCCGCGAACGGCTTGATAAACTCCAGCCGGATCGCCACCCGTTCGTTCGGCCTGCTCTCCGTGATCGTCATCCGCCCCTCCCCCACCTGGCTATTCCCCACCCAATGATACTGCGCGCCCTCCCCCGCTTCCGCCCCCGAGTACGTCTGCGTCATCGCCGGATCCAGCTTCGCCCACGGCGACCACCCCTCCCACTTCCGCAAATCGTTCACCTGCCCGAACGCCGCCGCCGGAGCCCCCGGCATCGTCCCGCTCCGCTCGATCCGGAACTCCGCCGGCCGCATCGCGATCACCACCGCCAAACCCGCCACCCCCACCACCAACACTCCCGCCACCGCCAGCACCAGTTTTTTCATACCCCGACCCTATCCAAACCCCGCGCCCAACGGGAGCTATTTCGTGCCCCTTGCCACCGCTATAATTGTAATTGTTCTTTCCACTGGGGACAAAAACACTCAACCCAGAGACCTTGCCATCGCCCGCCGCTACTGGTGCCAGGCCCAATCCGAAAACTGATATGCCCACCCTCGATTATCACCTCGACCTCAAGAAACGGCTCGCCCGGCGCGAGTTCGCCTCCGCTTACCTCGAAACTGCTTTCCAGGAATCCTGCCGCGATGGCGACTGGGCCGCCTTCGGCCTCGCCCTTCGCCAGGTCATCGAAGCGCGCGACCTCGACCTTACCCAATTCTCCAAAGCCGCTGGCGTCAACCGCCAGCACCTCTACCTCCTCTTCGGCAGCAAGGCTAATCCCACCCTCCACACCCTCGTCCCCATCCTCACCCAGCTCGATCTCACCCTCAGCCTCCGCCCAAGACCGAAGCTGCGCCCAAAACCGTCCCCGGCCCTCGCCTAGCGCCCGCCCGACCCCTGCGCGGGCAGCCCTTCCAACACCACCCGAAAACCAACGACGTTGGCGCGAATTCGCCACATGTCCGATGCTATGCCCGGCCTGCGTGAGGTCGCGCAGCAAGGTCAGCCGCTCGATTTGTTCGCCCGAGTAAAGGCGGCGGTTGGTGGTGGTGCGTTCCGGTTGCACCGCGCCGTAGCGCTTCTCCCAGATCCGGATGACATGCGCGCTCAATCCCGTGCGCTGGGCCACGTCTTTAATTGCTTGATGGGGTTCTTCCAATAATTAGACAACTTTGAGACACTCAACTACTGACTGGCAAGGGAAGGTTTCACTTTTTCGGCTCATGTCGAGGCCTACTGCATGAATATCAGCGTATTGCAGAAGAAAATGCGGAGGATCGGGTCGTAAAAAGAATTTGAGACAAAAATTTGACAGTTAAACAAACATTGTACAAATTATCCACATGTTCGGAGCTGCTCCGCAGCCAACCGATCCTGGAAATGAAACGTGAATATCGGAAATTGACCGCAGACAGTGCGCGAGCCCGGACGATCGCATGCCAGTTTGGCCCAGCGACGCGCTTCCCGGTTACCGTCCCCGTTCACAGCAAACTACAATCGACCTATCCTATGCAGACCATGAAAATCATTCGCAGCCTGGCCCTAACTGTTGTCGCCGCCCTGGCGGTGGCTTCCCACCCTGTCCACGCCGAGACCGAGGCCGGCCATAAAAAAGACATCGTGGCGGTCGCCGCCGGCGCCGGCAGCTTCAATACCCTGGTCGCGGCCGTGAAAGCCGCCGGCCTGGTTGAAACCTTGCAAGGCGCGGGCCCGTTCACGGTTTTCGCGCCGACCGATGAAGCCTTCGCCAAGTTGCCGAAGGGCACGGTCGAAGACCTGCTCAAACCCGAGAACAAAGCCAAACTCGTGGCCATCCTGACCTACCACGTCGTGCCGGGCAAAGTCATGGCGGCGGACGTGAAAACCATGAAAGCCAAGACGGTCAACGGCCAGGCGCTCGACATCAAAGTCGCCGACGGCGCCGTGACCGTGGACAAAGCCAAAGTCGTGAAAACTGACGTGGCTGCCAGCAATGGTGTCATCCACGTCATCGACACCGTCGTGCTGCCGAATTGATTCCTGCCGTGCGGGCGGAGATCCAGTGGCTCTCCGCCTTCCCCACCCTGCTTTGATCGCCAGCGCAAAAAATTCCGCTCGTTGTTCCTGTGCGCAGGCCGGCGTCCCTGAGACCCGTCACTGTTCCTCGGCTTGCCGGGCGTCACGTCTGTCTCTTGGAACTTCGGATTCCGCCACACGCCGTCCAACCCGGGTTTCGCTGCCGCAAAAGCGGTGTAATCCCGCACCCGCGTCTCATGGATGCAGAACAGAACATCGGTTCCCGGCACCGGTACTGACTTCATCCCCAAGGTGTTCTTAAATGGGCGGGGCCAGAGCCGGTAAGACACCGTCGCTGCGGCGAGTACCACCGCCGCGAACACTAACGCCACAGCTCCTCGACGCGACATCACCGCAGCCACCAGGTTAGACTATGTTTGCTGTCGTCCTGGTTGTCCGTTTGGGTTGAGTCAGCCGATGGAGCATGGTTTTGGAGGGGTTCGACGTCTCGACTGTGAACCGGCGGCAGTCGCAACTCTCGCACGCATTCTTTCAACTCGTTGTCCGAAGTGACGGGCACGTACATAGCCTCTCCTCCCGTCAAGACGGCGCGATGCTGGGCTTGTAGGTCCCGCTCCTCCTCCTCCGGCGCGTGCGGGTCGTAAGGAAAGTTCGCCCCGCACACGAACACATACACCAGTTTTCCCAATGCGCGGGCCATGTCGTACTCGAGTTGAGCGTAGCTGCGGCGCGAACCCTCGGCGGCGTTGGGATTCGGTTCCGTTCCATAACACTCGCCGGCGATATGAATTAAGAAATCGCAGCCTTGGATCTGCTCTCGCAACACCGTGCGCACAGTCCGATAGTCTGGGGGAAAGTCCGTTTGCTCAACGGGGTGGTAACCCAGCCGGCGCAGCGCCTGGCACGCCGCCTGCCGGATCGATCTCAAATCCGCGCTGGTCGCGCTCACGAATATCTCGAGACGCCGCCCACTCATCCCCTGCAGGATAGTTTCTCTACTCGCGCTGGCCAGCCCTAAAGAAACATCGCGGTTCGCATGTCGCCCCGTCTCATCCCTCAAAACCTATCCAATTCTCCTTCCCTATCCGCCCTATCCGCGCCATCCGCGGTCCTCGCTCTTCCCCTCCCCCCCTCTGCGAACTCTGTGCCTTCTGTGATCTCTGTGTTAAGCCCTACGCCTCGTCCACCCAGAACGCCCCGAAATTCAAGAACCATGCCAAAAACCGCCCCAAAAACTTTTTTCACTTTCTTGGGGGGTCGGACAGTCTTTGACATACCCCCTCTGCTAGCCTCGCCCCCAAATGAACAATATGAATACCAGTACGGACAGCAATCCAGACCCCA
>CAYZKY010000054.1:0-35057 GCA_964478815.1 uncultured Verrucomicrobiota bacterium | reverse complement strand
GCTTGTTGTTGATAATCAACGTTTTGAAAAAATGGTTCATTGGTAGATCACCGAGCGCACAGAGTTCGCAGAGGGGGAGGAATTAAGACAGGATTTTGGGGGCGGCAAGGCGAGGCAAGAGGGATCGGGCGGATCGGACGCTGTAAAGGCCAGCGGGGAGCTTGGGAGGCGCGGGTTGACGGTGCGGGGGGGCGGCGATTAGGATCGGCACCTATAATGAAGACGCGCGGGAAAGCGAAGTATGGCCGTATCCTCCTCAAATTGAGCGGGGAGGCCCTCGGGGACGATTCCGGGAGCGGAATCAATCCCGAAGCCATTCACAAGATGGCGGAGCAGATTCGCGAGGTGAAGGAGATGGGGGTGCAGGTCGTCATTGTGGTCGGCGGCGGCAATATCTTTCGCGGCCTGCAGGGCAGCGAGCGCGGGATCGAGCGGGCGACGGCGGATTACATGGGCATGCTCGGCACGGTCATCAACGCCCTCGCGCTGATGGACGCGCTGGAGAAGCTCGAAGTCCCGACCCGCGTGCAAAGCGCCATCAGCATGGCGCAGGTCGCCGAGCCGTTCATCCGGCGGCGCGCGGTGCGGCATCTCCAGAAGGGCCGCGTCGTCGTTTTCGGCGGCGGCACGGGCAATCCGTTTTTCTCCACCGATACCACCGCCGCCCTTCGCGCCGCGGAACTGGGGGTCGACGTGATTCTCAAGGCCACCAAGGTGGACGGCATTTACGATTGCGACCCCAAGAAGAATCCCGCCGCAAAACGTTTCGACCGCATCACCTACCTGGATGCCTTGCAGCGGCAGCTCAAGGTGATGGATTCGACCGCTTTTTCGCTCTGCATGGATAACAAAATGCCGATCATCGTTTTCGACATGTTCCAGGACGATAATCTTGCCCGCGTCGTTCGCGGCGAGAAGGTCGGCACGCTCGTCACCTCCTGAATTCCCCAAACCTTATGCCCCTCGACGATATTCTGCTCGAAGCCGAAGAGAAGATGACCAAGACCGAGGAGGTCGTGGTCAAGGAGTTCTCCGGCGTCCGCACGGGCAAGGCCTCGGCCGGGCTCGTGGAAAACATCCAGGTGGAGGTTTACGGCTCGCACATGCGCATTCGCGAGCTGGCCGGCATCACCACCCCGGAGTCGCGCGTCCTGCTCATTCAACCGTGGGATGCCAGCACGGTTCATCCCATCGAGAAGGCCATTCAAAAGGCCAATCTCGGGCTCAACCCTTCCGTCGACAAGAAGTTCATCCGCATCGTCCTGCCCGAACTCAGCACCGAGCGCCGCAACGAGTTCGTGAAGATCGTCCGGAAAATGTCGGAAGACGGCCGCGTGGCCATCCGGCATGTCCGCCGCGATGCCATGGAGGCGCTGAAGAAAGAGGAAAAGGACGGCGGCGTGACCGAGGACGAGATCAAGGGGGCGGAAAAGGAAATCCAGAAGCTGACCGACCAGTACATCGGAAAGGTGGACCAGCACCTCGCGCACAAGGAAAAAGAAATCATGACGGTGTGAGCGGCCCCTCCGCTCCGGGCCCGCTCGTGGACCGACCGATGCACCCTCCGACCCTGCCTGAGCTTTGCCAGGAGGTGCAGGCCGCCATCGCGCGCGCCGCCTCCACCGGCGACCTGGCCGAAGCCGAGTTCGACCGGCTCGCGCGCCGGATCTTCGCTTATCAGTACGAGCACAATCCGCCCTACCGGGCCTTTTGCGACCGCCGCCGGCGCGCGCCCGATGGGGCAGGGGATTGGCGCTCCATTCCGGCCGTGGTGACGAGCGCCTTCAAGAGCCTCGATCTCACGGTCCTGCCCGAGGGCGAGCGTTCGGCCGTCTTTTATTCCAGCGGCACCACCCGCCACGAACGGAGCCGCCACTTTCACAGTCCGGCCACGCTCAAGGTTTACGAGGCCAGCCTGCTCGCCGGATTCGAGCGATGGATGCGGCCTGACCGTGCGCGGCTCCAGCTCCTCTCGCTTACCCCCTCTGGCACCGCCGCTCGGAATTCCTCGCTCGTCCACATGCTCGAAACCCTGGGACAGGCCGTGGCCGCGCCCGCGGTTTTCCTGGGCCGCGCCGGCGCGGATGGCGCGTGGAACATCGACTTCGCCGAACTCACCCGAATCCGAAACTCGCTCGACTCAGCCACGCCTCTGGTGGTTGCCGGCACCGCCTTTTCTTTTGTCCACCTGTGCGACCATCTCGCGGAGAGAGGAGAGGTCTGGCCGTTGGCTCCCGGTTCGCGCGTTTTTGAAACTGGCGGGTATAAAGGCCGCTCCCGCACCGTTCCCCCGGCCGAATTGCGAGCGATGATCCGGGAACGACTTGGCGTGCCGGACACGCATCTCATCACCGAGTACGGCATGAGCGAACTTTCTTCACAGGCTTATGATCGCACGGTGGGCGAGGCGGGCCCACGCCGCTTGCGTTTTCCGCCGTGGGCCCGCTGGGAGATTCTCTCGCCCGAAACCGGCCAGCCCGCGCCGCCGGGCGAGGCGGGGCTGCTGCGCGTCTTCGATCTCGCCAATGCCGGTTCGGTCCTGGCGATCCAGACGGAGGACCTCGCCCAGCCCGCGGAGGATGGGTTTGTGTTGCTGGGCCGGGCGGAAGGAGCCGCGGCGCGCGGTTGCTCGCTCATGCCCCGCTGAAGATTCGCCCGGGGCGGGACTTCCTTTGACCTTCCGCCCCATTTGCGATTTCATGCACGGTACACCATGGACCTGCCCAACTACTTCCTCGCCGATCTGCACGATCCGGCCGCTCTCTCGCCGGGGTTGATCACGGAGGCCTGCCAGACGCTGAAAAGGAACCGGGAGAAGTTTCTCGCGCCGCTTTCGACGGAAACCTTGATCGACACCATCGCGGAGCTGGCGCAGGAATGGCAGCACGAGCAGTTCGATCTGCGCAAGCACGTCCTCAACGAGGGACCGGCCGCGACCGGTTTTTCCCGCGAGTCTCTCGCGGCGGGGTTGGACGCGTTTTTCCGCGGCATCACGCGCGAAAGCCTCGAAGACTTGATCGTGCAGGATCTCGGCCATGTGGGACGCCTCGACGACCTGGTGAGCGACAGCCACGAATCCCGGCAGGGCCGCGGCGCGCGGGCGCGCGGCCCCGACTTGCTGATGCACATCGCGGGGGGCGTGTTGCCGAATCCTACGCTCGTCAGCATGATCCTCGGGCTGCTCACGCGCTCGGCCCAGTTTCTCAAGTGCCCGTCCCGCGCCGCTTTTCTCCCCCGGATGTTCGCCCACAGCTTGTACCGGCACGATCGGAAGCTCGGCGCCTGTCTGGAAATTGCCGACTGGCCGGGCGGACATGCCGAACTCGAAGCCGCGCTCTTCGCCGAAACGGACTGCGTCATGGTCACCGGTTCCGACGAGACCCTCGGCGCCGTCCGCTGCCGCTTGCCGGGTTTCGTCCGGTTTATCGGGTACGGCCATCGCGTGAGTTTCGCGTATATTTCTCAGGAAATGTTCGTTCGCGGCAATCTGCCCCGCCTCGCCCAGGATGCCGCCGCGGATATCGTCGCCTGGAATCAACTTGGGTGTCTTTCCCCGCACGTCATTTACCTGGAAGCCAATGGCCCGCTCCCTCCGGATGCCTTCGGGGACGAATTGGCCGCCGAGCTTAACCGGCGCGAGCAGGAGCAACCGCGCGGGATGGTGCCGACCGGCGAAGCGGCGGCCATCGCCACGCGCCGCAATTTTTACGAAATTCGTGCCGCCACCGACGGCTCGACCCGCTGTTGGGCCAGCGAGCACTCGACCGCCTGGACGATCGTCCTGGAGAACGATCCGGCCTTCCGCCTCTCCTGCATGAACCGGTTCGTTTACCTGAAGCCGATCGCCTCGCTCGACCAGGTGCTTCAGGAAGCCGCCACCGTGCAGAACCACCTTTCCACCGTGGGACTGGCCGCGCCCCGCAAGCGATTCCACGAGCTGGCGAACGTGTTCGCGCGTTGGGGCGCCACCCGGATTTGCCCCATCGGCCGGATGCAATCCCCGCCGCTCGCCTGGCGTCACGACGGACGCCCCAGCCTCGGGGAACTTGTCACCTGGACCACTTGCGAACTTCCGAATTGAAGCTGGATGCCCACTCAATGAAGTCGTTAACCGTTGTCATTCAACAGGTTACGGACCGATTAGCGTTCGATTTTTCGAGTGAGACAACTGGCCGCCACGTTCCGCCCGGCGCTCCTGCTTTCGGGGAAATGCTTCCAATCCGGAAAATGAATTGTAATGGCGGAATCCGGGTCATGCCGTAAGTTTTTCGGCAACGGGAAAAAAGGGTGCAACTCAACGATCGTTAACCGTGTATTGAAGTTTATGGAACTGCTCTTAAGCGTCCTGGTTGGGCTCGGCCTGAGTGCCGCGTGCGGTTTTCGGGTATTCGTCCCGCTGTTTGTCACCAGCATTGCCTCCCATGCGGGGCATCTGGAGCTGGCTCCCTCGTTTTCCTGGATCGGGTCGCCCGAGGCGATGGCCGCCTTCGGCTTGGCGACAGTCCTCGAAGTGGGAGCGTATTACGTCCCCTGGCTGGATAATTTTATGGATAGCCTCGCGACGCCTTCGGCCATCGTGGCCGGGTCGGTCGTGACCGCCTCAATGGTGTCGGACGTGAGCCCCTTCCTGAAGTGGAGCCTCGCGGTGGTCGCGGGGGGTGGGGTGGCGGCGGCGGTGCAAGCGACGACGGTCTTCGCGCGCGGCTTTTCCTTGGCCACAACGGGCGGCCTGGCGAATCCCCTGCTCGCGTCGGTCGAACTGGGCGGGTCGGTCGTGATGGCCACGCTGGCGGTGCTCGCGCCGTTCTTCGCGTTCGCGCTGCTGCTGACCGTGGTGGGCATCGTGGCCTACAAGTTCGCCCGCCGCAAAATGGCTCCGGCGGTCACGCTCTGACGGTTTGGAATTCGGCCTCCCGCCGGCTTGCCTGGCGGCGGGAGGTGTAGTGAAATCGGGCATGCCGATCCGCGCCTGGTTTCCGACCTTCATCTACGACAGCCCGCTGCTGGCTCGCGGCGGCGGGAAGTTCAACGCCGAGCTGCTCAAGGAATGCTACCAGGTGCGGGATTTCGACCGTAAAGGCCGCACCTGGTCCAAGCGCAGCTACCCGGGCGGGTATACGTCCTACGGCTCGATGGCTCAGCTCCACCGCTTCTCTTCGACCTTCACCGAACTGGAACGCCATCTGGATCGCCACGTCAACGCCTTCCTCAAACACCTGGAGCTGGACATGCAGGATCGGAAAGTTTCGATGACCGATTGCTGGGTGAACATCATGCCCCGCCAGGTGGTGCATAGCCTGCATTTGCACCCGCTCTCGCTCGTGAGCGGCACCTATTACGTCCGCACGCCCGCGGGATGTTCGAGCCTGAAATTCGAGGACCCGCGCCTGGATCGGTTCATGGCGACTCCCCCCCGGAAGCCCGAGGCCAGCCGCGCCAATCGCTCCTTCGCGAAGTACCAGCCCTCGGCCGGGCGCGTGATTCTCTTCGAAAGCTGGCTCCGCCACGAGGTCTCCGCCAATCAATCCGCCGAGGATCGGGTGAGCATCAGCTTCAATTACAACTGGTTCTGACCTGTCCGCCGGGGCTGAAGCAGTCCACCTTCAGAAGAAGTCGCGCAAGTGCTCGAGGCTTTCGGCCGCCCAGCGATCTTCCTTCGCGATCGTGGCGGCGAGGGACTCCTCCGGCGGCGTCCAGAGTTCCAGAATGGCGGTGGCGCAGCGAGGGTAGGGGATTAGTTGCGACAGAAGTCCTCGGATATCCAGCAGGCCTTGCCCGGCCGGCCGGCCCGTCACGGTGAATCCCATCTGGTGCGGCAACCGCGCGACGGCGAAATCCTTGATGTGCAGATTGACGGTCACCGGCGCGAGGGTAGCGACGACGTGGCCGATGCCCTCGCCCGCGCCCAAGGAATTCGCGGTGTCCAGGCAAATGCCGACCCGTTCGGAGTCCACGGCATCGACGACCTTTCGCAGCACCGCGACGGGAAACCGGTCGTGGTTCTCGAGGCCGAGCGTCAGTCCGGCTAGTTCGGGCTCGGCTTCGCGCAATATTCGGATGACCGTCTCCGGCTGCGGTTGATAGTCGGCGTCGTCGATCACGAAGCGGATCAATCGCGCGGAAAGCCGGCGGGCCAGCGCGGCGTATTCCGCGAGCCGGCCGGTCGTCAGGCCGCGCGCGCCGATCTCCAGGCGGAGGCCAAGCCGCGTGCTTTCCGTGGCGAGCCGGTCAATCCGTTCCGAGGGAAAGGTGTGAAGCGGCAGGTTATCGCCGATTTGCACGAGGCCGACGCGGCGCTGGCGGGCCTTGGCCAGCAGGCCCAACTCGTCGAGCGGCTGGGCCGGCGGATGGCCCCGCACGCCGACCGCCCAGCCGTAGGTGTAACTGCTCAGGCCGAGCTGCATGGCGGTCACTTCTGCGTGATGTCGCGCACCTGCTCCCGGATATCGGAGAGTTCGAAAATCTTTTGCCAGCCTTCCTGAAAGAGGATCTTCCGGGCGCGCCGGCTGATCTTGTAGGCCGCATCGGAGAACGTGCCGTTCACTTCGCCGAACAGCACGGCGATCTGGATGCGCAAATGGCCGAGGACGAAATCGCGGACGGCTTCCTTGGGCAGCCCCGCCGCCACCAGCCGGTCGTGCCCTTCCTTGACCGCTTCCATGCAGGTCTGGGCGAGCGTTTCGACCAGCGCCGGTTCGAGCATCGCCATCTGCTCGAGCGTCACGCGATGCGCGCGGCTCACCGGCGCGTACATGGCGGTCGCGACCTCCAGGCCGAGCTGGTAGTCCTGCTCGCTGCCCCACATCAAGGCGATCACGATGCCCTGTTTCGCCGAAATGCCTCCGTAAAAATCGCGGAACGCGGCTTCCGTCGGCTCCCAATTAAAGACGGAAGGGTGGCAGGGATGGGCGATCACGCAGCCGATGTCTTCCCGCTTCGGCAGTTGGCTGTCGAGGGGCGCGGCCGGATCGAGCGTCATCAGCAGCGCGCCGGGCCGCATCGCGGGAACCACCTCGCGCGCCACCGCGCCGATGGCGACATCCGGCACCGCCAGGATCACCACATCCGATGCGGGCAACGCCGCCGCTTGATCGGAGAGAGCCACGTTGCGCTGTCGCAGGTTCTCGAGGCCCTTTGGCGAAACCTCGAGATAGTGAACGCGATAGGGCGATTTGAGGAAATTGTCCGTCAGGCGGCAACCCATCTTGCCGCCCGCGCCGACCAGGGTGATGGTGGTCATCGCTGCTGAGGTGCTGAGAAATTCACGGGATTTTCGAGAACGAGGCGGCGGCTTCGGCCGTCTGGGCTTCCATATCCATTCGGGGCCAACGATGCGCCGGCCGGGCGTTGTCGCCTAGAATCAACACGTCAATCTCTTGAACGTTCCGGCTGGCCCGGCGCCGCCCCGCGCTTCTGAAACTGGCTGGGCGTGATCCCGAACGCCGCCTTGAACCGGCGGTCGAAATGGCTCTGATCCGCGAATCCGGTGATCGAGGCGATCTCCGCGATCGTGTGGTCTCCCCCGCGCAACAGCCGGACGCCGTGCGCCAGCCGGGTTTGAATGATGTAAGCGACATACGACATGCCGGCGACCTGTTTGAAGGAACGCGTGAACTGCGCCGTGCTCATCGCGGACAGCTTTGCTGCCTCGGCCAGGGAGAGCTTGTTCGCGCCGGGCCGGTGGATATGTTCGAACAACCGGCTGAAGCGTTGCGCCAGTTGGCGGCGTTTCTGGATTTCGCGGCGCAGCACCCCGGCATCCTGAAAGCGGCGCAGCAGCACCAGCAGCAGATCCAGCAGCCGGACCTTGCACGCCGCCTCGCGGCACGCATCCGGGGCGGGATCGAACATCTCCCGCAGCAGCCGGGCCAGCGCTTCTCCGGCCTCCGCCGCGGCCGGTTCGTCGTGGCGCAGGACATGCGGACGATGCTCGAGTTGCGCGTAAAACGGCACGAGAAACGCGAAATCGTAGGTCAGCGCCCCCGGGCTGCACACCAGCTCCGGCAGAAAACTCACCACCACCACCCGGGCATCGAGGCCGGGTTCGTCGACGACATGGTGCGGCTTGAGGTTATCCACCACCAGCAGGTCGCCCGCTTCGAGCTGGATCGTCTGCCCGCCCATCGAAATCGCGATCCGGCCTTCGATCGGGCAGAACAGCTCCAATTGCTCGTGCCACGTCACCCCCTGCGTGAAGCGCCCGGCGCGGTAATGGAACAGACGCACCGACAGCGGAAATTCCCGCTGGAACGGCGGTGTGTAGTGCCCGGTCGCGTCGAGATGCGCCCCGATATCGTGCTTCTCGAAACGCAATCCCCGCGCGAACGCAGGCCACACCGGCGGCGGCGTCTTCGAAGCTGGCTTCGGCTTGGCGCTCAAGGGTCGGCCCGAGTAAATCAGAAGGACCTTGCGCCGACAAATCTTGCTTCTGATCGCGCCTCCGCCTCGCGGGTGCCCGGGCCCTATATTCTCGGCCCAAATGTCATGAAGCCGTCCTTGCCGGATGCCGGGTTTGCCAGTATGAGTCCACGCCTCCGCCGTGCGGAGAGGGGGCTGGACGGAAGAACGCGCATGCAAGCATCGAACGAAATCCTGGTCATCGGCCATCGCAATCCCGATACGGATGCCATCTGCTCGGCCATCGGCTACGCGGAGTACAAGCGCCTGACCGGCCTGCCGAATGCCGTCGCGGCCCGCTGCGGCGACACCAACGAGCGGATCGATTTCGTCCTCCAGACCTTCGGCCTCCCCGCCCCCCGGTTCGTCTCCGATGTTTCCCTGAAAGTCCGCGACGTCATGGAGCGGAATGTCGTGAGCGTCGGCCCCAAGGCCACCGTCGCCGAGGCCCTCGGCGTCATGGAAGACCGGAATATTCGCGTCCTCCCGGTGTTGCACCCGGACAAATCCTGCGCCGGCCTGATCTCGCTCTACAAAATGAGCAAGTTTTTTTTTCCGACGCCGAACCGTCCCTTCGAATCCCGCAAGGTGCTCGCCTCGCTGCTCAACCTCGCCTGCACCTTGCATGCGGACATGGTTTACGCCGTCGCCCCGGATCGCGAGGAAGACCTCATGCTCATGATCGCGGCGATGAGCCTCGAATCCTTTACCGTCCGGCTCCGCAGCTACCCCCGGGAGAAACTGATGGTCGTCGTCGGCGATCGCCGCGATATCCAGACGCTGGCCATTCGTGAAAAAGTCCGGGTCATCGTCGTCACCGGCGGCCTGCCGATGGACGATGGCATCGTCGAGGAAGCGAAGCGCAACGGGGTGAGCGTCCTGATCTCGCCGCACGATTCCGCCACCACGGCCATGCTCAGCCGCGCGTCGATCACCGTGGACCACATGATCCACGAGAATTTCATCTCCTTCCGCGAGGACGAATTGCTCGTCGATGCCCGTGCCGCGGCCGGGCCCTCGAATTTCCAGGCCTTCCCCGTCGTCGACGACCGTCGCCGCATGGTCGGCATTCTCTCGAAGTCCGATTTCCTCCGCAAAGTCGAGCGCAAGCTGATTCTCGTCGACCACAACGAGCTTTCCCAGGCGGTGCATGGCGCGGATGAAGTCGAGATCGTCGAAGTCATCGATCATCACCGCATCGGCCTCACCACCCACCAGCCGATCATGTTCCTCAACGAGCCCCTCGGCTCCACCAGCACCATTGTCGCCCGCTGTTTCCTGAACAACCGCATCGATCTCCCTCCCGCCATCGCCGGCGTGCTGCTGGCCGGGATCGTTTCGGACACCCTCAACCTGACTTCTCCCACCACCACCTCTATCGATCGCGAGATTCTTGGGCTGCTGGAGGAAATCTCGAAGACCAACGCCGAAGAATTCACCCGCAAGCTCTTTGCCTCCGGCTCCGTCCTCGTCTCCAAGCCGGCCGCGCAAGCCGTCACGGCCGACTGCAAGGAGTACCTCGAGCAAGGCCGGGCCTTTTGCGTCGCCCAGATCGAGGAGATCGGCTTCACCCAGTTCAACGAGCGCAAGGCCGAAGTCGTCCAGGCCGTGCGCGACTACGCGGCCGAGCGCGGCTATTATTTCGCCGCCCTCCTCATCACCGACGTCGTCACGCAATGCTCCGTCCTGGTCCTCGAAGCCCCCGATTTTCTGCAAAACCTGATCAGCTATCCCGAGATCGAGCCCGGCATTTACCGCCTCGACGGCGTCGTCTCGCGGAAGAAGCAACTGCTCCCGTATCTTACGCATTGTCTGGCGCAGATGAAGTGAGCATACTCGCCCCGGACGGATTTCGGGGACATGGAACACCCTGTCGTTAACGACCTGGCGATCTGCGTGCTGGCGGCCTGGCTCATGGCCGTGCTCGCGCAATCGGCCCGCCAGCCCCTCCTCCTCGCCTATCTCGTGGCCGGCTTTGTCATCGGCCCCTCCGGTTTCAAGTGGGTCGAAGCGCAAGCCTCCGTGGGCGTCATCTCCCAGATCGGGCTGATGCTCCTGCTCTTCCTCATCGGCCTCGAGATCAACCTCAAGACCATCCTCAGCAGCGGCAAGCTCATTTCGGCGACGGCCCTCGTCCAATTGCTCGGCGGCTGCGGCCTCGGCCTGGCCTTCTTCATGGCGGCGGGCTACCCCCTGGGGGGCGGACGGTTCGATTCGCTCTACCTCGCCGTCGCGACCGCGATGAGCTGCACCGTCATCATCGTCACCCTCCTGCACCAAAAGCGTGAGATCGATACGCTGGCCGGCCGCGTGACCATCGGGATCATGGTGCTGCAGGACCTCTTTGCCATTCTGTTCCTGGCCATTCAGCCCAACCTCCACCGGGCCGGTCCTGCGGTCTTTCTCGTGTCCCTCGCCAAAGTCGCTCTGCTCGTCGGCATCGCGTTCCTCGCGAGCCGCTACGCCCTCCCTCCCATCTTTCGCTCCGTCGCCCGGCTGCCCGAGTTGGTCCTCATCGGCGCCATCGGCTGGTGCTTTCTCATCGCGGGGGTGGCGGAGCACCTCGGCCTTTCCCGGGAAATGGGGGCGCTTGTCGCCGGCGTGGCTATCTCCACCTTTCCCTACACTCTCGATATTTCCTCCAAGCTGACCAGTCTCCGCGATTTCTTCGTCACGCTCTTTTTCGTGTCGCTCGGCATGGCGGTTCCCTCGCCCACCTGGAATTTCATTATTTGGTCCGGCCTTATTGCGCTGTTCGTCGTCGCCACGCGGTTCCTCACCATCTTTCCGACGCTCTACCTGCTCCGTCAGGGCTTCCGCACCAGCCTGATGCCGGTGATCAACCTTTCCCAGATCAGCGAACTCTCCCTCGTGATCATCGCGGTCGGCGCCACCATGAAACACATCGGCCCCGAAACCCAGGGGGTCATCGCCTATTCCTTCGTCCTCCTCGGCATTCTCTCCACCTACGGCATCACCTGGAACGACGCCATCTTCCGCTGGGTCAAGCCGTTCTTCCTGAAGCTCGGCCTCAAGGATCTCGAAGACGGCCCGCCCCCCATCGCCACCCCCGCCAAGGAACCCAAAATTTACCTCCTCGGCTTCCACTGGGTCGCCAGCTCACTTCTGGAGGAGCTGGGCCGCCGCGCCCCCAACCTCCTCCGCGAAGTGCTCGTCATCGATTTCAACCCCCGCACCAACACGGAACTCCGCCAGCGCGGCATCCCCGTCATTTATGGCGATATCACCCAGCGCGAAACCCTCATCCATGCCGGGGTCGCCCATGCCGAAGTCCTCGTCTGCTCCCTTCCGAACAGCATCCTCCGCGGCTCCACCAACCTCAAACTCGTCCAGCAGCTCCGCGAGCTGAATGCCACCGCCGCCATCATCGCCCAGGCCGAACTCCTCCCGGAGGTCTCCCAGCTCTACGCCGCCGGGGCCGACTACGTCTCCGTCCCCCGCCTCGTCCAGGCGCGCGAACTCTGCGCCGTGCTCGAGGCCGCCCGCTCCAATCTCCTCCCCCAGAAGCGGGCCGAACTCGATGCCGAAGTCCTCGAACGCAAGGAAGTCATTCCCTGATATGAATTCGTCCGATCTCAACCGCGCCCTCCGCGCCGCCACCCAGGCCGCCCACGCCGCCGGAGCGGTCATGCGCAAAAATCTCCGCCTCAGCAAACGCGTCAACGACGCGCAGCAGCACGACATCAAGCTCGAACTCGATGTCCGCTGCCAGAAGCTCATCGAGCGCACACTTCGATCCGCGTTCCGCGACATCCCCGTCCTCGGCGAGGAAGGTGTTCGTGGCGACACCGGTGCTGCCGAGCGCTGGGTCGTGGACCCCATCGACGGCACCGTCAATTTCACGTACGGCATTCCTCATGCCTGCGTTTCCATTGCGCTTCAGGCCCGGGCCGAAAAGCCAGCCCGTTCCGGCGATTCCGGTCACCAGACGCTCCTGGGCGTGGTCTACGATCCGTTCCTGGACGAAATGTTTACCGCCACCGCCACCGGCCCCGCCCGCCTTAATGGCCGGCCCATCGCCGTCAGCACTCGCGCCAAACTCGCTGAAGCCATCGTCACCGTCGGCTTCGCCAAGAGCAAAGCCAGCCTCGACGCCATGCTCCCGGAGTTCAACCGCCTCGTCCACCGCGTCCGCAAAATTCGCATCATGGGAGCCGCCGCCCTTGCTCTCACCTACGTCGCCTCCGGCCGCTTCGATGCCTACGTCGAAGCCGGCGTCCGCCTCTGGGATATCGCCGCCGGCGGCCTCATTCTCGAGCGCGCCGGCGGCGATTTCTGGCGCCGCCCCATCGATGATGACCACGGCTACGAAGTCATAGCCAACAATGGCCACTTCCGCCGCAAACTCCGCACCCGCCCGCGCGTCTGACGCTCCCCGGTCCGCTTCCGGCCGCGCTTCCAAAAAAAATCGGCAAATAAGAAACTTCCCTATTTGCAGCCCGGAAGGATTGCAGTAGAACCAGTCCCGCATGGTGGTTGATCGCCAGAAAGTCTGTCCGAAATGCAAAGCCTTCGTTCATCGGAAAATGGCGAAGTGTCCCTACTGCTCTCGTCCCCTGGATGCCCGCCCCAAGCAACGGCAGCGCTGCCGGCTGTGCGGGTGCAGCGAGATCCGCTCTCTCCCTGTTTCCGACGAGCAGCCCGGCGTCGCCAAGCGCCCGGTTAAGAAGGTCTGCGCCAACTGCGGACGAGAAGTCTGAACCGAAGAGCCTGTCGGATTTTTTGAACAGGCTCTGACCCTGTGGCCACTTCCCCTCGGCCCTTGGGTCGCGCCCCCGCCTGCCCATGAGTCAATCTGGTCCATCCGTTGGATTCCTCACGCCTCCCCCGGGCTCGCGATTCCGTAGTTGATCGCCTCCCCCTTTGCCGGTCCGATGCTCCCGGCCTCGGCCGCCGCGCAGCTCCCATCGCAGAATCGTCGTGGATTTGTCGTGGATTTGTCTTGCCCAAATGTCCCATTTATGACTTGAATGAACTTAATCTAGGAAAGTCCCAAAACTTAATCGTACGCTTCGCAAGGAGATGGCATGGAGAAAGTCCGCCGCGTGATCGAGCCCAAGGACGCTTCCGAACCGCATTGCCCATTGCTCTCAACCACGAAAACTCGAATGACATCATGAATACTCAGATATGTTCGCTGTGGCGCGTGGGCGCCTGTGTCGTTGGCTTGGCGCTGCCGGCCGGTCCAGCCCTGGGTCTGGGGCTCGATTATAGCTTCACGGGAAGCTTTGTCGCGGGATCGTTTCTCGATGCCACCCTCATCGACGGATTGGACTTCGAAGTCCACATCGCCACCGACACCACCATCCCCGATAACGATCCCGGCGATGCGGATCGGGGCGAATTTCTCGGCCCGTACAGCGCCCGCATTACCATCGAGGGGATGGGGACTTACCAGTTCGTTAACCCGGTCGCATCAATCGTCGAGTGGGTCGATTCCCCGGGCTTTCAGCCGGTCGAAACCCGGGCCACCTTCGCCGGTGGCAGCACCTCCAGCATGACCGGTTTCTCGCCCGACACCATCACGCCCTTCTTTGGCGATCCCAATCTGCTCGACCCCTTCCCCGGCGGCGCCAATGTCGTCGTCGCGGATTTCAACGCCGAACCGCTCATGCTGCTCGGGGGTGGCCCCGTGCTGAGCCTGAGCGGGCAATCTCCCGGAGGCACCGTCAGCGCCACCACGATTCCTGACGCGGGCTCCTCGCTGGCCCTGTTCGGAGCTGCGGCGGCGGGCCTCATGCTCTGGCGGGGCCGCACCCGTCCGCTGGCCGCGGCCGGTTGATTTCCAGGGGCGCATCTTGCCCCCGTTTTGAATTCCGCGCTGACGCGGTTCGGGAGTCTTCCCGCGCCAAACCGCGTTAACGCGGAACTCGAAACCATCTGCCGGCGTCGCTCGGCGGAGTGCCCGGGCGCGCCCAATTTCCAGCCGCCTCGTCAATTTGGGGCGACAAAAAGGCGGTCATCCTCTAAGCTCTCCCCTTTATCAGCCTTGGGGGCTGCCCGCCTTTTATGCGTATTATCAATCTAAATCCCGATAGCGACATTGGAGCCAGCTCCTGGTTCGTCGATATCGAGGGACACAAACTGCTCCTCGATTCCGGGGTCCATCCGAAACGGGAAGGCTGGTCCAGCCTGCCGCTGTTCGATCTGGTCAAGGGTGAAGACCTCGACGCCATTGTCATCAGTCATTGCCACCACGACCATGTCGGCTCGCTCCCGATTGCCTTGCGGAATTTCAAACGCGCCCATGTCATCATGACGGAGCTGAGCTACTTCGTCGTCGAGCGCGTCCTGCATAACTCGGTCAACGTCATGCTCCGCCAGCGCGACGAGTTGGGCATCAAGGAATATCCCCTTTTCACTCATGAGGAAATCGACGACACGGCCCACCTCTTCCAGGGCTTCCGCTACAACCGCGAGATCGAGTGGGCCGCGTTTCACAAGTCCAGGCCCGGCGCGCTCTCGCCGACGCTCGAATTCTTCGATGCCGGCCACGCCCTCGGCTCGGCCGGCGTGATGGTGCGCGGGAAGAAGCAGACCCTCTTCTTTACGGGCGACGTTTGCTTCCACGACCAGACCATTCTCAAAGCCGCGCGCTTCGAGGATGTCAAAGCCGATGTGCTCATCATGGAGACCACGCGCGGCGGCCGCGCCGTTCTTCCCGGCGTCACGCGCCAAACGGAAGCCGACCGGCTCGCCGCGGCCATCCAGAAAGTGCAAGCCCGCAAAGGGTGCGTCCTCATCCCCGTCTTCGCCCTCGGCCGCAACCAGGAGATCCTCGCCCAGCTCCATCTCCTCATGAAAGCGGGCAAAATGCCGCGCCAGCCGATCTACATCGGCGGGCTCGGTCGCGTCTTCACCGAGATTTACGACCTTCAGGCCCACCGCACCCATCGCCAGCATACCAACCTGCACCTCACCGAGGCCCTGGACCTCCAGGTGCTCGATCAAAAGAAAATCGCCAAGCTCAAGTTGCATGGCTCGAAAATCTTCGTCATCACCGCCGGCATGATGACCGAGAAAACCGCCGCCCACGAACTCGCCCTGCGCCTCCTCGGCCAGGAGCAGCATGCCATTTTCTTTGTCGGTTACGCCGATCCCGATTCTCCCGGCGGGCGCCTCAAGCGAGCCCGTCGCGGCGAAACCTTCCACTTCAGCCCGAGTGGCGGGGACGCGACCCGCCGTTGCGAAGTCGATGACTTCGATCTCACCGCGCACGCCAACCGCGAGGATCTCCTCGATTTCGTCGGCCGGGTCGAGCCGCGCACCGTTCTCCTCGGGCACGGCGACGCCCCCGCGCGCGCCTGGTTCGCCCAGGCCATCCACGCCCGGTATCCCAAGATCAAGGTGGTCCAGCCCGGCCCGGGCCAGTCCGTCACGATCTAATCCCGTTCCCGGCCTCCGGATTGCGGAATCAATGCCCTGAAGCCATGATCGGCCCACGACTCATGAAAGCCTGGTTCTGCTTATTGCTCGCCGGGGCGGGGGGATTCGCGCAAGAGCTCGAAATCCGGCCCGCCGTCGAGTTGGTCTTCGCCACCTCGCCCAACAAGGGCTTTCAAGTGCAGGTCTCGGACGATCTCACATCCTGGCAGGGCTTCCTCGAACCGGTCCTGGGCGATGCCGGCACCGTCCGCCGCCTCGCTTCTGCCGCGGAGGACAGCCGCTTCTTCCGCCTCGCGGTCCATGATGTTCGCAATCTGAACGCCGAGTTGGAAACCATCCGCGCCGCGAACAACGTCCCCGGCCTCGTCTGCGCCGTCGTGCGTTCTAATCGCATCGTCGGCCTGGGCGCCGCCGGCCTCCGCAAATTCGGCGTCGCCGACGCGCCGGTCACCCTCCAGGATAAGTGGCACCAGGGCTCGCTCACCAAATCGATGACCGCCTCCCTCGCGGCCATGCTGGTCGAGGAAGGCAAAATTCGCTGGGATACCACGCTGGAAGAAGTCTTTCCCGCCCTGGCCTCCGCCATGCTCCCCGTCTGGCGCACCGTCACTCTCGAATGGCTTTGCTCCAATCGCAGCGGAGCCCCCGAACAACTTGTCCCCAGCGGCATCTGGGGACAGCTCCAGGCGCACTCCGGCACTCCGCGCGAGGGCCGTCGCCTCCTCTTGCAACGCATCACCGCCTTCGAGCCTCGCTCGATCCCGGGCACGCAGTACGAATACTCGAATGCCGGTTTCTCGATGGCCGGCCACATGCTCGAAACCGTGGCCGGCGAACCCTGGGAAAGCCTGCTGGCGCGCCGTCTCTTCGAACCGCTCGGCCTCAGCACGGCCGGCTTCGGCGTGCCGGCGACTCCCCGGCATATCGACCATCCCTGGGGACATCAAATGGCCAATGGCCGGCCTTCCCCCATCGAGCCTGGCCCGGGTGCCGACAATCCTCCCGCCATCGGCCCGGCCGGGACGGTTCATTGCAGCGTCATCGATCTCGCGAAGTATGTCGCCTGGCACCTCGCTGGCCATCATGGCGATACTCCGATCCTGAAGCGGGAGGCGTTTCTCAAGCTACATACCGCCGTGCCCAACAACGCGAGCTATGCCTACGGGTGGAACGCGATCGACCGGCCTTGGGCCAACGGCCAGGCGCTGAACCATGCGGGCTCCAACACGCAATGGTACTCGGTGATCTGGATGGCCCCGAACCGTGAATTCGGCGTCGTCGCCACCTGCAACATCGCCACCACCTCCGGAGCCAACCCTGGCGCGGCCGCCACCGATCAGGTCGCCGCCCTGGCCATTCGAGAGTTTCTCACCAACTGATCCATTCCCCAACTCCGGAGCGCTTCGAGCCTATTGCAGGCACCGCCGGGCGTTGAGAATATCCAGCGCGATCTGGTGCTTCAGGGCGTCCAGCCCCGCAAACCGCTGCTCGTCCCGCAGCTTCTCGACCGGGAACAACTCCAGTTCCTCGCCGTAGATGTCCTCCGTGAAATCGAGCAAATGCGCCTCCATCCGCAACACGGGGGCCGCGTCGTTCACGGTCGGCCGATAACCCAGGTTGACGGCCGCGCCGAACATCTGGCCCCGCACGCGGGCCTGCGCGGCATACACGCCGGTCGGCGGCAGCATCAAACCCGCCACATCGAGATTCGCGGTCGGGAATCCGATCGTCCGCCCCAGCCGGTCCCCGTGCTGCACCTTCGCCGCGATGGAGTAGGGGCGTCCCATCATCTGGCTGGCCGCATCGAAATCCCCGGCCTTGATCCGCTCGCGGATGCGCGTGCTGCTCACCATGCGTCCCCCGAGCGATACCGCCGCCAGCCCATGCACGCCGAAGCGCAGCTCCGCGCCCAGCGTCTTCAGCAATTCCACATTCCCGCTCCGCTTGTGCCCGAAAACGAACGCCCCCCCGACACAAATGGAATGCACCTGCCCCAGGGCGCTCACTAGCCGCCGCACGAACGCTTCCCCGGTTTGCTGGCTGAACGCGCGGTCGAAATCGATCAGGAGCAGTGCCTCCGCTCCCAGTTGCTCGATCGCCCGCAGCTTTTGCGGCAGGCTGTAGATCAAGGCCGGAGCCCGCTCCGGCGCCACCACCGCGTGGGGATGTTTGTCGAAGGTCACCACCAGCGAATGCGCCTGATGCGAGGCCGCGTCCGCGATCGCTTGCCGGATCACCTGTTGATGGCCGAGATGCACCCCGTCGAACGTGCCGATCGCGATGCAGACTTTCCGTCCGCCCGGCTCCAGTTCCTCCGGTTGTCGGATCAGTCTCACCGTCTTATTCCAATTCGTCTCATCTGGAACGCGAATTGGAATTACATGGCCGAGGCTTTCAGGAAGGGAATCACCCGCCGTCCCAGTTCGGCCTCGGACAACGCGAGCACCTGCGCCAGCGGCAGCGCGTCCGCCACCTTGAACTTGCCCGATTGCGTCCGCCGCAGCGTGTGCAGATGCGCCCCGCACCCGACCTTCTCTCCCAAATCGTGCGCGAGGGAGCGCACGTAGGTGCCTTTCGTGCACGACACCTGGAACGTGCCGATGGGCTCCGCGTAACTCGAGAATTGAAACGTGTAGATATGGATCAGCCGCGGCTCGCGCTCCACTTCGACCCCTTTGCGCGCCAGCTTGTAGAGCGGCACGCCATCCTTCTTGATGGCGGAGACCATCGGCGGCATCTGCATTTGATCGCCGGTAAATCCCTGCGCCGCCTGATTCAACTCCTCGACCGTCAACGGCGGCACCGGCAGCGAACTCGCCAGCTCGCCATCGGCATCGTAGCTGTTGGTGGTTTCGCCGAACTTGATCGTCCCTTCGTACACTTTGTCCGAGGACATCAACCGTTCCGAGAGCTTGGTCCCCTTGCCCAGCAGGATGATCAGCAGGCCCGTCGCATTGGGATCGAGCGTGCCGGCATGCCCCACCTTGTCCAGGTGGAACGTGCGGCGAATGGCCGCGACGACATCGTGCGAAGTCGGGCCGGCCGGTTTGTCGACGAGCAAGGCGCCGTCGAGGACGTCGAATGTCTGCATGTTAATTCCAATGAGCGTTCAAAATGAGACGAAGGCGCGCCGGGATTTCGTCTGCGGGCGAGGCGTGAGGCAGCAGGAGCATAGCCGCGGCGCGCTGTGACTGACGAACCGCCAAGCTCGCGGGCGAAAGACCAGGCGAATGCGTCTCAGCTTGAACGCTCATCGGATTAATGGTGGCCGTTCAACGCCTTTTTCAGGCTCCGGATCACGCGCCGCTGCACCGAGAGCGGCGTTCCCTGGATGCGCGCGCCCGCCGCCGCCGGATGGCCGCCGCCGCCGAATTCCTGCGCCACGCGGTTCACATCCACCGCCGCGCTTTTCGAGCGCAGGCTGATGCGCGTCAGATCGGGCTCGGCTTCCTCGAATACGCACGCCACCACCACCGGATCGATGGCCCGGATATGGTCGATCAGGCCCTCGCTGTCGCAAGGGTTCGATCCGGTGCGGGTGTAGTCCGATTTCTTCAGCCAGAAATACGCGATCCGATTGTCGTGCGTGAGCCGGAACTTGTTGTACACATGGCGGAGCAGCCGCACCCGCGCCAGCGGGAACGATTGGTACACCTCGTCGCAAATCTTCGCCAGGTTCGCGCCCCGCTTCACCAATTCGCCCGCCACATGGTACGTGCCCGGCGTGGTCGATGGATACTGGAACGATCCCGTGTCCGTCGAAACCGCGGTGAACAGGCAGTCCGAAATCGCCGGTGTGATCGGAAAGTTCCCCGCCTTGAGCAGGCGAAAGATCAGTTCGCCCGTCGAGGGCTCGCGCGCCGCCACCCAGTTGATATCCGCGTACCGCGTGTTGCTCGTATGGTGATCGATATTCACGAACACCCCCCGGTCCCCGATGCATTCCCCCACCGTGCCGAGCCGTTCCAGCGAGGCGGCATCGGTCGCGATCACGCAGTCGAAGCGGCGGCCGGCTTCCGGCGGTTGAATGACCTTGCCGGGATCCAGAAAATTCAGCTTCGAGGGCACCCGGTCCTGATTCCAGCAGGTCACCTTCTTGCCTGCGCTTTGCAAGGCCAGCGTCAGGCCGAGCTGCGAGCCGACGCAATCGCCATCGGGCCGGACATGCCCGACCACGCAAATCGTTTCGCTGGTCTTGATGACCTCGAGAATCCGATCAATGATTTTGGGGTGGGACTTCACCGGGAGCGGCCGACCGTTCGATCTCATCGAGAATTTCCAGCACGCGATTGCCGCGCTCGATCGATTCGTCGAGCACGAAATGGAGCTGGGGCGTGTACTTCAAAATGACTGAGCGGCCCACCAGGCCCTGCAGCCGCTTCCGATCCTGGGCCAGCAGCCCGGTCGCGCGCTTCCGCTGCTCGGCCGTGCCGACCACCCCCACGAAGACCTTCGCCGATTGCAGATCGCTCGAGACGGCCACTTCGTTCACCGTCACCAGCCCGGCTTCGGCGATCGGGATCTCGCGGCGGATAATCTCCCCGAGCTCCCGTTTCAGAAGCTCGCGCACTCGTTCTAGGCGCAGAGACTGCATCGTCGTCGGCGGGCCTAGCAGCCCGTGGAAAAACTCCCGCCGTTCTGTTGGGGGTGCGTCGTCACACGGCCCCCGTTTGGAGTTCCGCGTTTACGCGGCCTGGGGCCGGAAAACTCCCGAACCGGCTAAAGCCGGCGGCGTCCGGATGCGCCCGTGCGCCGGCCTCGTTGCAAAATGGATGGTGGGAGTTTTTCAACAGGCGGCCAAGGCTCAGAGCTTCTGGGCGACCTTTTCGACCACGTAACATTCGATCGTGTCGCCCGGTTGGAAATCGTCGAACCCATCCAGGCGGATGCCGCACTCCATGCCGGCCCGGACTTCGTTCACCTCGTCCTGGAAACGGCGGAGCGTGAGCGATACGCCTTCGTAAATCAGGCCCTTGCGCCGCAGGACGCGGAGCTTGCCCTTCACCAGCCGCCCGCTCGCCACCACGCAGCCCGCCACGTTGCCCCCCTTCGAGAGCGCGAAGACCTTGCGGACTTCGGCCGAGCCGATGACGATTTCCTTGCTCAGCGGATCGAGCAGGCCGGCCATGGCCTCCTTCACCTGATCGATCAGCTCGTAAATAATGGCGTACAGCTTGATCTGGACGCCTTCTCGCTTGGCGACGTCCGCCACGCCATTGTCGATGCGGGTGTGGAACCCGAGCACGATGGCCTTCGAGGCGGATGCGAGCACGATATCCGATTCGGAAATCGTCCCCACCGCGCTGTGGAGAATGTCCAGCGCCACCTTCGAGGAATCGATCTTCTTGAGCGCCTCGACGATCGCTTCGATGGACCCCTGCGTGTCCGCCTTCACCACCACTTTGAGCGTCTTGTTCTGGTCCGAAGCCAGCGTGTCGAACAGGTTTTCGAGCGTGATCTTGGGCCGCTGCTCGTTCTCGAGGATCTTGTCGGCCTGTGCGCGCTCCTCGGCCACGGCCCGGGCATTCTTCTCGTTCTCGAGGACGGCGAATTCGATCCCGGCTTCCGGGACGCCGTTCAACCCCAGCATTTTCACGGCGTGGGAGGGGCCCGCTTCCGTCAGGCGTTTCCCGTCTTCGTTCACCAGCGCGCGCACCTTGCCGTAGTAGGCGCCGCACAACACCGTATTGCCCACCTTCAACGTCCCCTTGCGCACCAGCACGGTCGCGGTCGGGCCGCCCGGCTCCAGGCCGGATTCGATGACATTTCCCTTGGCCGGCCGTTCCGGGTTGGCCTTCAACTCCATGATTTCCGCCTGCAAAATCACGAGTTCGAGCAGCTTGTCGATATTCAGCTTCGTCAGCGCCGAGACATCCTGGAAAATCGTTTCGCCGCCCCACTCTTCCGGGACGATCCCCTTCTCCTGCAACTGCTGCCGCACCCGCACCGGATTCGCGTTCGGATGATCGATCTTGTTGACGGCGACGATGATCGGCACCCCGGCGGCTTTCGCGTGGCTCATCGCCTCCACCGTCTGCGGCATCACTCCATCGTTGGCCGCCACCACCAGAATGACGATGTCCGTCACGTTCGCCCCGCGCGCCCGCATCGCGCTGAACGCGGCATGGCCCGGCGTGTCGAGAAAGGTGATCTGCTGGATGTCCTTCGGGCGCTCTGGATGGGGGATCGAAATGGTATACGCGCCGATGTGCTGCGTAATCCCGCCCGCTTCCCCCTGGGCCACGTTCGCTTTGCGGATCACATCGAGCAGCGTCGTCTTCCCGTGGTCGACGTGCCCCATGATCGTGACGACCGGCGGTCGCGTCTTGAGTTGCTCGACCTTGTCCTCGAAATCGTCGTCCACCTTGGCGATCCGGGCATGCACCTGGCCCCCGCCCCGCTCCCGCTTCTCGACCTCGAACCGAAAGCCGTACTTGGCGCAAACCTTCTGGGCCACCAGTTCTTCGATCGCCTGGTTGACATTCGCGAAAACGTTGAAGCCCATCAGGTCGGCGATGAGCTGGAACGGCTTTTTCGAAAGCCGTTCGGCCAGATCGCGCACGATGATCGGCGGCTTCATCGTAATCATCACCCCGCTGGTCGGCGGAATGAAGCGATCCGGTGGCGGCGTCGGCTTGGGTGCGTCCGGCCGGCCGTACTGCATTCCCGGGCGTTGCCCGCCCATGCCGCCACCCCGCGCCTGGCCCTGCTGGGAATATCCGCCCTGGCCGCCGAAGCGTTGCTGCGGTCCGCCCCTTTGGAATTCCGGCCGGCGGAACTGATCTCCTCCGCGGTTCGGCGGCTGGCCGGGCCGCGTCTGCGCCGGTTGGCCTGGACGAGGCGGCGGTTGTTGCGGGCGCGCCGGCTGGTTGCGGTCGCCCGGACGGGCCTGGCCCTGGCGGTTGGGTAATTGAATGAATCCGACCTTCTCGCCCAACCGTGGGGCGGCGGGAGCGGCTGGGATCGGCGGTGGCGGCGGCGCGCTCGGCGCCGTGGCCACCGGTTCCGGTTCCGCGGCCGGCGCGGGCTCTGGGGCCGCCTCCGCTTCGGGTTCGGATGGAGCAGGGGAGGGTTCTGCCACCGCTGGCTCGACCGTGGCCGGCTCGGCGGCCGATGGCTCGGGATCGAGAGCCGCGATAGGCGCGGGTTCCGGCTCCGGTTCGGCAACCGGCGCGTGAGCGATTTCGATGGGCGCGGGCTCCGGCATCTCCGGAACGGGCGCGGGCGCGGGCGCGGCCGCGGTCGGAGTTGGCGGGGGCGGGGCGGCGGCCGGTTCGGGCGCAGCGAGAGGGGCGGGCGGGGGCGGTGGCGCTGCTTCAGGCGCCTTGGCGGCGACCAGCGGGGCAAGCTGCTCTTCGAGGTACTCGGCGGTGATCTTATCCAGCGAACTCGAGGGAACCTTGGCCGCGGCGATGCCCAGCTCCTTGGCCTTGACCAGGATCTCCTTGCTCTCCAACCCGAGCTTCTTCGCTATGTCGTAAATCCGAACGGGCATATCGTTTTTTTTCGCGCCAGTACTGGGACAAAGTCTTCATGCTCTCATGCGAGGGCTTGAGGTTTGACTTTGTTCATCCGCGCCAGTCCCTAATGGCCCAAGTTACTTCGCTTTGCGGCTTCCGTCCGCACCGCTTCGATCACCGGACCGGCCTGGGCGCCGATTTCCGGGATATCCGCCAAGTCAGTATACTCGGCTTGCAACAAATCTTCCAAGCTCAGGAATCCGCGATGCACCAGAATATCGGCCTGCTCGCGGGTCAAACCCGGAATCGCCGCGATGGCATTCACCGCCTGGGCCACCTTCTGCTCGAAGCCCATCGTGAGCACTTCCTCGGGCTCGATGTCGATATGCCACCCGGTCAGCTTCGAGGTCAGCCGCGCGTTCTGGCCCCGCTTCCCGATCGCCAGCGAGAGCTGGTCGTGATTCACCAGCACGCGCACGCGCTTGTTGGCCTCGTCCACTTCGAACGTCCTCAGCTTCGCCGGCGCCAGCGCATTGGTCACGTAGACCTTGATATCGCGATCCCACTTGATGATGTCGACCTTCTCGTTGTTCAGCTCGCGCACGATGTTCTTCACGCGCTGCCCGCGCAGCCCCACGCACGCCCCCACCGGATCGACCTTGTCGTCCCGGGAATACACCGCCAGCTTCGTCCGGAAACCGGGCTCGCGCGCGATCCCCTTGATCTCGATCGTCCCGTCCGAAATCTCGCTCACTTCGAGCTGGAACAGCTTGACCACGAACTGCGGGTCTGCCCGCGAAAGAATGATCTCCGGCCCGTGCGTGGTGTTCTCCACCGCCCGCACGAAACAGCGGATCCGTTCGCCGATCTGATACTCCTCCGTCGGCACTCGTTCCCGGTTCGGCAGCAAGGCCTCGTACTTGCCCAGGTCCACCACCACATCCGACCGCTCGAAGCGCCGCACCGCGCCGCTCACGATATCCCCCGTCCGGTCCTTGAATTCCGCGTAGATCAGCAGCTTTTCCGCCCGGCGGATATGCTGCATCAGCGCCTGCTTGGCGTTCTGGCTCGCGATGCGCCCGAAATCCGTCGGCGTCACCTCGATCTCCATCTCCTCCCCCATCTGGGAATCCGGCTTGATCCGCCGCGCATCGAAGATCGAAATCTGGTCATGCTTCGAGAGCACCCGGTCCGTCACGATCAATTTCGCGAAAGCCTTGATATCGCCGCTCTTAGGATCGATCGCCACCCGCAATTCCCGCGCCGGCCCCACTGCCTTTTTCGCCGCCGAAAGCAAAGCCTCCTCAACCGCGGACAGCAATGTCTGGCGGCTGATCCCCTTCTCCTTCTCCCAATATTCGAGAATCGCTAAAAGCTCGGCGTTCATAGGCTCACGGACCCCCCTCCGGGAAATAAAAAAGTCGGCGCTTGACTCCGACTTCCTCCGGCGCTGGCAACCCAGCAATAGAATCTACTCGCCAAGATTAAGGGTCGCGCCGCCCCGAGTCAAGTTGTAACACTCAACAGGTCCGCGGCCCCAGCCCTTCCGCCTCGCCCGCCACCCGCGTCCTTCCCACAGTCCTGTTTCTGCCCCCCATAGCCTCCCATTGCCCTCAATTTCCCCCTCGAAAAGCCCCATAATGCGACTTTTTGTCGGAAGTTGCCCAGAAATGCCCAAAACCGACTGCCACATCCCTCGGCCCACGCTCCTAGCTTGGCCATCCCTTACAACCCCGTCGGGTGCGCCACAAACTCCCAAGGCAGCCCGAACTTCCGCGAGAGCAAGGCCGCCAGCGCCTTAACCCCGAACGTCTCCGTCGCGTAATGCCCGCCGTAGAACACATTCAGCCCAAGATCCTCCGCCAGGGCATACGTCCAGTGGCGGCCCTCGCCGGTGATGAAGGTATCGACGCCTTCCTCATGGGCTTTCTTCAGTTCGTCCCCCGCGCCGCCCGTGACAATCCCGATATTCTTGCAGACCTCCGGTCCTCCGGGAATGACGCGCACCTCGGCCCGGAGCACATTCTGGAGCCGGCGCTCGAGATCGGCGCGTCGCACCTGCGTTCGCGCCTGCAAGCCGATCGCCTGGCCCTTCTCCAGGAAGAATGGCTTGAGTTGCGACAAGCCGAGCGAGTTGGCGAGCTGCGCGTTGTTGCCGAGCCGGGGATGCGCATCCAGGGGCAGATGCGAACTGTACACGGCCAGATTGTGTTCCGTCAGCATGCGGATCATTTGGTATCGCTTCCCGGTCCAAGGATGGCTCGCCCCCCAAAAAAGCCCGTGATGCACCAGCAGCAGGTCCGCCTCCAGTTTGATCGCCTTCCGGATGGTCGTGAGGCTGCCATCCACGGCCGCGGCGATTTTGCTCACCGTGCCGTCATTTTCCACCTGCAGGCCATTGACGGCCCCCGGCCAGTCCGTGAATTCGCCCGTGCGCAGGGTCTTGTCGCAGTACGCGACAATCGTTTGTAAGGCACAACGCTTCACACCCCGGCACTGAGCCAGAGCCCGCCCCCGCTGGCGAGGCTTTTGTCTCAGATGCTGAGCACCGCCCGCTTGAGTTCCTTCAATCGTTGCGCCTCCGGTTTGGCGGCATAATATTTGTCCAGCGGGTAGCATCCGCTGATCAAGCCGTTCCGCGGAGCCGTCGTGCAGTCGCTGAAGGTCCGGCACAGCAGCCGGTTCTCCAGCGTCCCGCGCGTCGAGGCATCCGCCAGTATCTCCGGGTAACTCAATGTCATCCGCCCGAGCCCGACGATATCCGTTCCGCCGCCCCGCACCACCGCCTGGGCCACCTGCGGCAGATACTCCTGCAGATAACTGTAACCGCTGCCGATCACCGCCAGCCCCGCCGGCGCGGCCGCCTTCAGCGCCTTCGTCACCCGCAGGTGGCGCGCCACGTCGATCAGCGGATCGTGCGCCGGCTGATACCCGTCCGAGGGCGGATACGCCGCTGGACGCAGCACATGCGGATTGTAATAAGGCGACCCCCCGCTCACGTTCAGCAGCTTCACCCCCAGCGAACCCAGCAAGCCGGCAAAGCGCAACGGCTCGGTCAAATCGTATTCCACCGGGTTATTGGGATTCACGCCGAACCCGTAACGATACGGCAGGCAGTGCGAGAAATCCTCCGGGATGCCCGGGCCCGGCTTGCCGAACGAGGATTTCGCCGGGTCCGGCCGGAACGGCACGAAATCGAAAGCGCTCAGCCGGACCCCGAGTGCGATCGGATTCCCCGAGGCGCGGATGCCCGCGACGATCTCCCGCAAAATCCGCGTGCGATTCTCGAACGACCCGCCGTACGGGCCCGGCCGCGTGTGCGCTCCGAGAAATTCGTGCAGCAAATATCCGTGGCAGTGCTTCAGATCCGCAAAATCGGCGCCTGCTTTCCAGGCCAGTCCCGCCGCCCGGATGTAATCCTCGATCAGCCGCGCCACGCCATCGTCGCTCAACACGGGATCGTCCGTCGTAATCCCCAGCCGGCGATCCAGAATCGGATGCCGATGCGCGATGATCGGTTCCGCGCGTAATTTGTCGTTCGGCCGGCAGAACCTTCCGGAATGCGTGAGTTGAAAGCCCACCGCCAGATCGTCCGTGCGCCCATGCTTCTCCTGGTGCGCCTTTTCCAAAGCCTCGCGCAGCTCCGCCAGTTGGCCAAGGTTCGCCTCATCGAGAATCAACTGGTTGGGATTCGCGCGTCCATCCGCCCGCACCGCCATCGCCTCGCCGCCGTAAATCACCTTCGCCCCGCTCTGGCCGAACCGCTGCCACCGCCGCACCATCTCCGGGCTCGATCCACCCGTGGTGGTTCCATCCCAACCCTCCATCGGCTGAACGGCAAACCGGTTGCCCGGCCGCTTGCCGTTGATCTCGATCGGCACCGGCTGAGTCAAAGGCGAAGCCTCGCCGGTCAGCATGGCATCGTCGCACGGAATCTCTACGCCGAGCGCGTGAACGTGCTCGCGGAACGCGTCGACCGTTTTAAGCGAGGGCACACGCGTCAGTTTGAAGGGTTCGGACATGGTTAGGTGGGTTTGAAGGGGGGAGGGGCAAAAAAAGTCAGATGCGGCTCGGCTTGCAGCTCCTTCCAGAGCAGCAGCGCCAGTTCCATCAAGTGGTAATCGCCCCACATCGAACTCTCGCCGTTTGGCACCTGCTGGCCGCGCGCCACGTAGTCCCATCCATTCGGGCGGTGATAAACGGAATGGAGCAGGAGCCCCTGATGCTTGGGGCTCGTCGAAAGGTACGGCTCATCGAGCAACGTCGCGGCGGCCGTCAGGCCCGCCGCGCGATACTGCCGCGCGCGCTTCAAGCCGGTCCGTTGTCCCAGCCGGATCAAGGCCTGCGCCGCGATGGCCGCCGCGGAACTATCCACCGGTTCCCAGCGGTTGAATGGATCGGCCGGCCGCGAACGATACTCTCCCAGGCGATGCAACTGCGGAGCCCCGCTGTCCCACATCGGCACGCCGCAGGCACACGCTTCTTCCAGGTAAAAGTCGGAAGTCGCCACCGCCGCCCGCGTAAAGATGGCCACCAATTCCTCGCCCCCGATCGATGCGAGTTCTGCGGCCGGCAGAGTGTCGAGATACTCCAATTGCTCCGCGAATCCGAGCATGGCCCAGGCCAGCCCGCGCGTCCACGTCGAGAAGGGCGAATAGCCCTGCTGCGAATTCGGACAGCGATAACTCCCGTCGTTCAGGTTGAAGATGCTTTCGTGGGCCGTCCGGCCGGAAACGTCGTACGCATCGCGCCCGCCGCCGTAATAAATCGAGTATTCGGCCGTCGCGCGGCCGTGGGCGGCCAGCCGGTCCAGCAGGGAAATCCTCCGGTCCCGCTCGCCCATCAAGACGTGGCCGAACTGATGTCCCACTGCCAGCGCGCGCAGCGAGCGCTGGGTATCCACGAAGAGCGAATGCGGGCCGTTGAAGGAATAGATGTAGCCCTTCCCATTCCCAAGATCCGTCCACCGCGCCGCCTGCACCGCCCCCGAAACTTTCAGGGCCAGTTCGTATAGTTCGATCTCCGGTGCGCTCGCCTCGAATTTCCCCTCGCGCGCCAGCCGCCACAGCGCGCCGTACGTCGAGATATTATTGAACCCGTGATCGTGGACGCCGATATGCGTGAGATGCGGCGCCATTCGCCGCCGGGTATTCGTCCGGCCCAGCTCCAGCAACGAGCGCTCGCCCGTCGCATCGAAAATCAATAACGCCGCCCCCACCTGAAACCCCTGCGTCCACTCGGTCCAACCCCGGCTGGTATACCGGCCCTTCACGGTGAAGACCGGCGTCCCCTTCGCGCCGTCCCAGGTCCGTTCGATGGAGAGCGTCTTCTCGGCGGCCAGCTCGAACATTCGGCTAAGCTTCGGTCGCAACGTCTCGGCCCGGAGCCGGTTATCGATCTGGATCGCCATGTGTTATTCCAATTCGGTATATAAACTGGTGGAACGGGGAGTCCCTGATCCAGCTTTCCCTCTCCCTCGCCCCATCCGATGGGGAGAGGGCCGGGGTGAGGGGGTCTCCTTCATTTGATGAACCATCTTTCGTGATTGGCATTAGAGAGTCCGCAGGTGAAAGCCTCCATCCACATTGATCACTTCGCCGGTGCTGAAGGGAAACGCCCCGGTGGCGATCGCGCCCACCGCCTTCGCCACATCCTCCGGCTGGCCCCACCGCCGAATTGGCGTCAGGCCTCGTTCGAGCAATTGGTCGTACTTCTCCCGCACGCCGGCGGTCATGTCCGTGGCCACAATCCCCGGCCGGATCTCGAAAACGCCGATGCCATGCTCCGCCAGCCGCGCGGCGAACAACGCCGTCGCCATCGAAAGGGCCGCCTTCGACATGCAGTAATCCCCCCGGTTCACTGACGCCGTGTAGGCGCTCACCGAACTGATCGTCACGATCCTGGGCCGGTATTCCTCCCCGAGCTTCGACCTCTGTTCGATCATCCACCGGGCCGCCGCCTGGGTCAGGAAGTATGGGCCCTTCACGTTGGTGCCGATCAGTTCGTCGAAACTCTCCTCCGTTGCCTCCAGAATGTCGGCCCGCACCCGGGGCGCGATCCCCGCGTTGTTCACGAGCAGGTCCAGCCGGCCAAACTCCTCCCGCACCGCCCCGAGCAGCCGGTCGCGATCCTCCATGCGGCTCACATCCGCCGCCACCGCCGCCACCCGCTTCGCCCCGCGCGCCAGGCAATCCGCCCGCGTCGCCTCGGCGGCGGCGCGGTTCGACCGGTAATTCAGCGCCAGGTCGAACCCAAGCCCCGCCAGTTCCAGCGCGATCCCGCGCCCAATCCCGCGCGAAGCGCCTGTGATGAGAGCCACCGCCATGGTCCGGCCGACAATACGGAGATTCCCGCCGCCGCAAAGCCGAAAATGTAGCCGAGAATATACCCTCCCGCGTGGCACCCCTCGCCACCGTCCGGGGCCACGCCGACATTTGGAGCGGTTTAGTTAAACCGCTCTATTGCGGAAGCCAGCTTGGGCGTTCCATCGCCCGCCTCGCCTCGCCGCATTGTCGGCACTTTGCGAAAAACTGTCGGTCACTTGCCATTTGGCGCAGACGATCCGAAAAACGTGTGACGGAACGGACGTCCCAGTGTCTTATACGGGGACTCTCAATAGGACGTATGCGAAACCTGCTGTTTGGATGGATGTTGGCGCTGGCCGGATTGGCCGGGGGGCTGGCGGCGGAGCAGGCCAGGAAATCGTCTCCCGGCGTGAAGCCGCTGGCCGATCCGCCGGGGATCCACAATCTGTTCGTGCTGGGCACGAACGTGTTTTCGGGCAGCACGCCCGAAGGTGAGGAAGGATTCGCCGCGCTGGCCAGCCTGGGGGTCAAGACGGTGATCTCGGTCGATGGCGCGAAGCCGGATGTGGCCTTGGCGAAGAAGCACGGCTTGCGCTATGTGCATCTGCCACACGGGTACGACGGCATCAGCGCGAACCTCCAGCTTCAGCTCGTGAAGGCGGGCGAAGCATTGCCCGGGCCGATCTATGTGCATTGCCATCACGGGAAGCATCGCGGCCCGGCGGCGGCAGCCGTGATCTGCATGGCGCAGGATGGTTGGAGCGCCGACCAGGCGACCGCGTGGCTGAAAGCGGCCGGGACCTCGACCAATTACGACGGATTGTACGCCGTGGTCCGAAATTTCCAGAAACCGAGCGTCGCGGTGCTGGAGAGAGTGTCGCCCGATCTGCCGGAAACCGCGAAAGTTTCCGGGCTGGTGGATTCCATGGTGGGGGTGGATGAACGGTGGGAGAACTTGAAAGCGGTGCGTGCGGCCGGTTACTTGCCGCCTAAGGAGCATCCGGACATCAAGCCCGCGAACGAGGCGGTGATCTTATGGGAGCTTTACCGGGAGGCGCAGCGCCTGCCGGAATCGGAAAAGCACGGGGCTGATTTCGTGGCCCGGTTCAAGAAGGCGGAGGAGGAAGTAAAAGATGCCGAACGACTGTTGCGGCTCTACGCCGGCGACGCCCAGCCGGACCTTCGCGCGCAGTTGGACAAGTCGTTCGACGCGATGGCCAAGACCTGCTCCTCCTGCCACAAGGCCTACCGGGACGTGGCCGGGATCAAGGCGTCGAACTAGCGCGATGCTCGAATACCGAAGGACCCATTTATGAAGGGATTGCTGCAATCGCGGTGGGCCGCGCTGGCCTGCACGACGGGGATATTCACGATCGCGGAGACGGCGGGCGCCGAGCCGTCTGGCCCGTGGCGGCTGACGAAGGCGCTGGACCTGCCCGCGTGGCTGGACATCAGCGGCACGCACCGGACGCGCTATGAAACATTGGACGGGCAGTTCCGCGCCGGGCGAACCGGTGGCGATCAAATGCTGGCGTTCCGAACGACGCTGCGCGCCGACTTGAAGTATGAGGCCTTTGGAGCCACCGCCGAGATGATGGATTCCCAGCAGGCCCTGGCCGATTCGGGATCGCCGATCGACACCTCGATGGTGAACGCCTTCGAGCTGTTGCAAGCGTTCGGCTCGTTCCGCTGGAATGGCCCGTTTGTCGAAGGGAGCAAGAGCGAAGTCCGGCTGGGCCGGCAGACGCTCGATCTGGGCAGTCGGCGGCTCGTGGGGCGCAATAATTTTCGGAATACCGTCAACGCGTTCACGGGCGCGCTCTGGCAATGGCAGGTCAAAGAAGGCCCGTCGCTGCACGGATTTTACTTCCTGCCGCACTACCGTCTGCCCTCGGATGCGCCATCGTTGCTGGACAACGAAATCCAGTACGACGAGGAGAGCTTCGACCTCCAGTTTTGGGGATTGCACTCGCAGTGGAAGAAGCTGCCCTTCGGCGGCACGGGCGAACTTTATTTCTACGGCCTGCTGGAGGATGACGCGGCCAGAGTGCCGACGCGGAACCGGGAACTCTACACGCCGGGGCTCCGATTCTTCCGCGCCAAGGCAAAAGGGAAGTGGGATTACGATTTCGAGTCGGCGCTGCAATTCGGCCAATCGCGCAACAGCACGGCGGCGGCGGATACGAGAGATCTGGATCATTTCGCCCATTTCCACCACGCCGAAGGCGGCTATACCGTCGACCAGGCCTGGTCGCCCCGCGCGGCCCTGTTTTTCGATTACGCGAGCGGGGACGACAGCACGGCCGACGGCGAAAACAACCGGTTCGATACGCTCTTCGGCGCGCGGCGGTTCGATCACGGCCCGGCGGGGATTTATGGGGCGTTCGCCCGCTCGAATATTCAGTCGCCTGGGCTGAGCCTCAGCGCGAAGCCGACGTCCTCGGTGGAAGCCGAAGTAAAGCACCGGCTCTATTGGCTGGCTTCGGATACGGACGCCTGGACGACCAGCGGCGTGCGGGACGCCAGCGGCCGATCCGACCCATTCATCGGGCACCAACTCGAAGCCAGCCTTCGTTGGGATATCTTGCCCGGGAATCTCCGTTTCGAAATTGGCGCCGCGCACCTGTTCGCGGGCGGGTTCATCGATGAAGCCCCCAATGCCACGCATCGAAGCGACTCCACCTACGGCTACGCGGCCATCGAACTCCGCTTTTAGTCCGAGCGGGCGAAGAGGTCGAGCTGGAGGCCGCCGGGGCGGCGGAAGTGGGCGGTGGAGAGGGAGTGGCGTTCGAAGTTAAGCCCGGCTTTGCGGGCGGAGACTTCGAACAGGCGGGCGATTTGTTCGGCGAAGAGCCCCTCGCCGGTCATGCGGCGGCCGGGGGTGGCATCGGACAACTGGCCTCCGCGCAGGGCCCGGATGCGGTTCAGGATTTTGTCTTTGCGATCAGGGAAATGGCGGTCGAGCCAGCTTTCGAACAGCTCCTTGAGGCCGTAGGGGAGTCGGAGGACAACCTTTCCGGCGGCGGTGGCGCCGGCTTGGGCGGCCTCGGCGAGGAGGGACGGAATCTCGTGATCGTTGAGGCCGGGGATGATCGGGGCGATCATGACGCCGACCGGGATGCCGGCCTCCTTGACTTTGCGAATGGCGGCGAGCCGATGAGCGGGGAGGGAGGAGCGGGGCTCGAGCTTGGGGGTGAGGGAGGCATCGAGGGTGGTCAGAGAGAGGTAGACGACGGCGGCCTGGTGGCGCGCGAGTTCGGCGAGGAGGTCGAGATCGCGGGTGACGAGGTGGTTCTTGGTCACGATGCCGACCGGGTTGCGGAACTCGGCGAGCACTTCCAGACAGCGGCGGGTAAGCTGGAACTTGCGCTCGGCGGGCTGGTAGCAATCGGTGACGCCGCTCATGGCGAGAATCTGGGGGCGCCACTTGGGGGAGGAGAGTTCGGCGCGCAGCAGCTCGGGCGCGCGGTGCTTGACGAGGATGCGGGTTTCGAAATCGAGGCCCGAAGAGAAGCCGAGATATTCGTGAAAGGGGCGGGCGTAGCAGTAGACGCAGCCATGCTCGCAGCCGCGGTAGACGTTGATGCTGGCATCGAAAGGAATGTCCGGGCTGTCGTTGCGGGCGATGATGGATTGCGTGTCGTCGGCAATGAATTGCGTATTGGGAGAGGGGTCTTCGGAGGGATCGTAATCCTGGTCGCGCTCCCGGGATTCGGCGAGGAAGCGGTTCAGCGGGTTATCCGGGGTGCCGCGCCCCTTGAGAGGCTGCGGGACGCTCATCGGAGAGGTTGGGGGGTGGTGCGTTGGCGGTTCATGGAAGGAAACTAACAGGTGCGCCCGAGAAAGGAAGTGGCTCGACGCGGCGAGAACGGAGGCGTAGGAGGGTGAGCGAAAAATGCGCATCGATGCCCATGTTCATATTGTGGGGAACGGGTCCGGCGGAACCGGTTGCTGGGTGCGGACCAAGTGGTGGCAATGGCCGCTGCAGGCGCTGATGGTCCGGCATATCGGCCTGCCGGTGAGCGCGTTGCGGGGAGATTTGGATCGGCTGTACGTCGGGCAACTGCTTCGGTTTTTGCGGGAGTCGTCGCTGGAGGCGGCGTTGATCCTGGCGCAGGAGCAGGTCTATGAGGAGGACGGCACGCTGCTGAGGGACCGGGGGACGGCGCATGTGCCGAACGACTATGTGCTGCGGCTGGCGCAGGAACACCCGGAGTTTCTGCCGGCGGTGTCGATTCATCCGGCGCGGCCGGATGCGTTGGAGGAACTGGAGCGGTGCCTCGCGGCGGGCGCGCTGATGATGAAATGCCTGCCGAACTGCCAGAATATCGACGGGCGGAACCGGAAGTACACGCGGTTCTGGGAGCGGATGGCCGAGGCCGGGATGCCGCTGCTGGCGCATACCGGCGGGGAGCACACCCTCGAAGTCGTGCGGCCGGACCTGGCCGATCCGCGAACGCTCGAATGGCCGTTGCAGTGCGGGGTGACGGTCATCGCGGCGCACGCGGCGGGAAAGAGCGGGATGAACGATCCCGAGTATTTCGACCATTTGGTGGAGATGTTCCGGCGGCACCCGAGGCTGTATGCCGACAACAGCGCGTTCAATATTCCCATCCGCAGCCGGCTGATCGCGAAGTGCCTCGAGCCCGAGGTGCAGGCGCGCATGGTGCATGGGAGCGACTATCCGGTGCCGGTATTCGGGCATTGGGCGCACTGGCGGGGAAGCTTAACCCCCGAAGCCTTCGCCCGGTGGCAGCCGCACGAAAACGTGCTGGAGCGGGATTTCCAGTTCAAGAAGGGGATGGGCTTCGCGGAGGAAACCTTCACCCGCATCGGAGACCTGTTGCCGCCCGGACCCATGGCCCGAGCGCGGGCGCGCCTGGGCCTCGATACAAAGACGGGGGCGTAAAAAAGCCGAGGTATCGGCTAACCGAAAAAATCGAAGGTTGGAGTTTTTCAACAGGCTGCTAGGTTGCGGACTGACCTTGAATAAATTCGACTCGACCATGAAAACATTGCGTTTTGGCATTTGGGCGGTGGCCGTGGCGGTGACGCTGCTTGGGTTCACCCGCACCTACGGCGGGGATGCGGCGCTGCCGGAGGTGCTGGACATCCCGTTCAAGCGGTACGTGCTGAAGAACGGCTTGCGGCTGATCGTGCATGAGGATCGGAAAGCCCCGATCGTGGCGGTCAACGTCTGGTACCACGTCGGCTCGAAGAACGAGAAGCCGGGCCGCACCGGCTTCGCGCATCTCTTCGAGCATTTGATGTTCAACGGGAGCGAGAATTTCAACGACGATTATTTCAAGGCGCTGGAAAAGGTCGGAGCCACCGACATGAACGGCACGACGAACGAGGACCGCACGAACTATTTCGAGAACGCGCCGAAAGACGCCCTGGATATCGTCTTGTGGATGGAAAGCGACCGCATGGGCCACTTCGCCGGGGCGATTTCCCAAGAGCGGCTGGATGAGCAGCGCGGCGTGGT
>CAYZKY010000053.1:0-35233 GCA_964478815.1 uncultured Verrucomicrobiota bacterium | reverse complement strand
GAGCGAACCTAAAATTCTTCTCTGCCCTCATCCACTGAAAACGTCGAAGAACCGCTTTTTGATTATCCGACGCAAAACGGGTGTAAGAAACAAGAAAAGCAGCAGTCCACCCCCTTCGAAACTCACGGTTTTCCAGCAGGTTGGCAATTTCATTCCCGGACACCAGTGGGCTGTCGATCCCGGGTTTTCAAATCTGGACGCTGCCTGAAAGAGGATTGATCTTTCGGGGAGGAGGGAATTCCATGGGTGGGAGTTCAATCACCCGATCCGCCATGTCTGCCGAACGATTCCTTCCTTGTGTTGCAACGATTCTGCTCTGCCTCGTTTCCCCGCTGCCGGCCGCTGAGGCGGGATTGGGCGACGGTTTGGTGGGGCATTGGAAGTTGCGGGGGGATGCGAAGGATCATGCGGGGCGCGGGCTGGACGCGGTGAACCACGGGGTGCGGCTGGCGGATGGGAATTTCGATGGCGTGCGCGCGCATCTGGAAGTGCCGGCGAACGAGGCCTTGCGCTTCGGCACAGGCGATTTCGCGGTGAGCGTGTGGGTGCATACCGAAGCGAATGTGGACGATGCCATCGGCAATGTGCTGGAGCTGTACGATCCCGCGCGGCGGCGGGGCATCACGCTGGCGATCAATTCCAGCGCGAGCGGCTATCTCTCGCAGAGCAACGATCGCCACGTCTATTTCGGAATCGACAATGCCAAACTGAGCGAGTGGGAGGATTGCGGCCGGCCGAGCCCGAGCAGCCCGTATGTGAGCAACTCGATGATCGTGTATAAAGGCCATCTTTATGCCGCCGTGATCGAGGGAGCCACGGAGGCGGATTGGCGGCAGGTGTACCGGTACGAAGGGGGTAAGAAATGGGTGTCGTGCGGCCAGGTGGGGACGGAACGCAATACGGGGGTGGGGCCGCTCTTCGTTCACGAAGGGGAACTTCATGCCGCGACGACCACCTACGATTGGACGCGCGTGCAATCCGGCACGTTCGATCCGGGCCGGGTGTACCGCTATGCGGGTGGAACCACCTGGCTGGATTGCGGGCAGCCGAATCCGAGCAATCGCACTTTGAACAGCGCGTCGAGTTTCAAGGGAAAGATCTACGTGGGGAGCGGCCCCAAGATCTGGGGCGTGTCCGTGCAGGAGGAGGACAAGACTTGGAAGGAGTCCATTCGATTCGAGAAAAGCGGCCCGCGGAAGTGCTTTCCGCACGCGATGGCCCGATTCAACGATGTGCTCTACACGGCTTTTCAAAACGCCTATGCCTTCGACGGCACCGAATGGCACTACGCGGGCGTGCCGGTGGAACCGGAAGCCAAGCTGCAAACGCATAGTTTCGCCGTCTTTCGGGGGAGTCTGATCGCGGGCACCTGGCCGCTCGCGAAAGTGGCAAGCTACCAGGGCGGGCAGCGCTGGGAGGAAATGGGGCGCGTGGGCGAAGACGGCACGGAGGTCAATTCGCTCGTGGTTTACAACGGCAAGCTTTATGGCGGCTCGATCCCGCGCGCCGAAGTGTGCCGCTATGACGATCAACCGCAATGGACTTCCCTGCGGCGCTTTTATTCTCCGCCGGGCTGGGTGCCCGTGCCGCCGACGGAGAATGGCGGCAACCCGACCCGGCCGGAACTCAACGAATGGTCGCGCGTGACGAGCATGACGGTTCATCGGGGGCGGCTGTTTGCGAGCATCGGGAATTGCACGAGTTCGGTGAAAGATACGCCGGCGGACATTCGCGGATCGGTGCATTGCATCGAGGCCGGAAAATGCGTGTCGTACGACCAGGAGTTGCCGCCGGGCTGGCGCCACCTGACCGCGATGCGCGACGGCAGCCGCCTCAAACTTTATGTGGACGGGAAGCTGGCGGTGGAGTCCTCCGAGTTCCCAGCCGCCGAGTATGATTTGAGCACAGACCAACCGCTGCGGATCGGAGCAGGACAAATCGACTATTTTCGAGGGAGGATGGCGGATCTGCGCCTTTATCGGCGCGCTTTGAGCCCGGCGGAGATCGGGCGGCTGGCTTCGGCACAGCCTGAATAATGGCGCGAGCCAAGATCGCGACGCGAGAGAACCGAGCAGGGTCTTTCGTTTTGAGTCATGAAGCGGCGAGGAGAGCGAGGCCTTGTGCTGGCTGGGATTGAAGGGTTTCGCGGAACTCGGGCCGGGAACACTCGGGAGCGTGTTCGGCCAGGCGCTCCAGGAGCACGTTGCGCAGGAGGGATGTCGCACTCACATTTTCCGAGGCCGGTATTGGCCTTGTCAGGGGCTGGCTGGGGAGGACATGCTGCGGCATGGACGCAGTGGTATTGAAATGCCCGGGGTGCGGCGCGCCCGCCCGCACCGATGCCCGGGCCTGTGCGCATTGCGGGGCGCGGCTGGCCACTATTTCCTGCCCGTCATGTTTCGGGCTGATGTTCGAGGGCGCGAAGTATTGCTCTCATTGCGGGAAGGCCCGGCAGCGGGCCGAGCGAGGCGAGACCCCATTGCCCTGCCCCAAATGCGATCTGCCGCTGGGGCTCGTCGAGATCGGACATACCCCGGTGCGGGAGTGCGTCCGGTGTTTTGGACTTTGGATCGATGGGCAGACTTTCGACCAGATTTGCACGGATCGGGAAAAGCAATCGCAGGTGCTCGGCTCAGCCTCCGAACGGTTTGTGCCGGGGGAGCGTTCATTCGATCCGAAGATTCGGTATGTGAAGTGTCCCTCCTGCCTGGAACTGATGCACCGGGTGAATTTCGCGAAATCGAGCGGCATTATCGTGGATGTGTGCCGGGGGCACGGCACCTGGTTCGACGAGAACGAAGTGCAGCATATCGTCCAGTTCATCCAATCCGGCGGCCTCGATCTGGCGCGGGAGAAGGAAAAGGCGGATCTGGAGCTTTCCCGCCGGCGCCTCGAATCCGCCCGGGCCGATCTGGCCGCGCAAGGCCGGGGCCCCATCGGGCGGTCGCATTATCCCGACAACTACGAAGGAGCGTTATACGACGTGGTGGGGTCGATGCTCTCAGCTATTTTCGATTAGCGACTTTTAAAGCACCGGTCTGAAAATGGCGGCGGGTCTGTCGGCCGCAGCTTTCGTTGACGAGTCAGTCTTGTTTTCAGGCACCCGCGTCTTGCCCACGCCGCCCGTTTGGCCTATGCTCAACCGAGATGAGCGTCCAGGAAGTCAAGACTACCCTTGCCTCCCTGTCCCTGCAGGAACGGGACGAGGTCATGGCCTTCCTCTTCCACCTGCGACACTCGGAGAACCCCTCCTATCGCGCCTCGCTCGAACGCCGCGCTCTCGATCCCGACCCCGCGCACTGGCTCACTCCCGACGCCTTCGAGCGCGCGCTGGATCGCCGCGATCCTTCCTAGATGGCCGACTACGCCGTCTATCTCCATCTCGATCTGCTGGCGACCGTTCCGGTTCGCGGCTCTCAGCGCGAAGCCATCCTGCGCTTCGTCCGCTCCCTGGCCATCGACCCGCATCAACCGGGCGACTTCGTCGACAGCGATCATTCGCTCCGCCCACGCCGGATCAAGCTCGTCGGGGAGTATGCCATTACCTATTGGGTGGACCATGCCGTGAAAGCCGTCATGGTCGTCGATGCCGCTCGCGCGCATGGCTGACTCCTCCTGGTTAGTCCAGCGGGGAATCGCTAAAACGGTTCGCCCCTAAAAAACAGCCGTTCGCCCCAGCCATCTCCCGATCCGCCCCCGCGATCCGCTGTCGATGGGGAAGCGATGGTAACCTGAATATGTTTGTTTTCCCAACCCGAGTAGTGCCGAGCGATGAGTAACGAAGCTTCGAGTTCGCCGACGCCTTTGCGCCGGAAATACGTGCGAGCCGTAGGCCCCCGGCTGCGCGTGGTGCTTTTTATCATCTTCGGGCTGGTGGCCCTGTTGGGAGCGAACTCGGCGTATCTGGCGAGCATCACGATCCTGGAGAAGGCCACGGGGTATATTTACCAGAATTACTTTTACCAGATGATGTTTCTGGCGCATCTGGTGCTGGGCCTGTTGCTGCTGGTGCCGTTCATCATTTTCGGCATTGGCCATATTCTGAATGCGCACGACCGCCCGAATCGGCGGGCGGTGCGGGTGGGGTATGGGCTGTTCGCGGTGAGCGTGATCCTGCTGGTCTCCGGGCTGGCGCTGATGCGGGTGGCCGGGTTCGAGATCAAAAATCCCAATGTGCGCTCCGCGTCGTACTGGGCGCATGTTATCACTCCCGTGCTGGCGGTGTGGCTGTATATATTGCACCGCCTGGCGGGGCCGCGCATCAAGTGGAAGGTGGGTCTGGCCTGGGCGGGAGCGGTGGGAGTGGCGGTGCTGGCGATGGTGCTGCTGCACGCGCAGGACCCACGCCAATGGAACGTGGCCGGCCCGAAGGAAGGGACCAAGTATTTCGAGCCGTCCAGCGCGCGCACGGCCACGGGCAACTTCATTCCGGCCGAGACCTTGATGATGGACGACTACTGCCTGCGGTGCCACAAGGACGCGTACCAAGGCTGGTTTCACAGCGCGCATCACTTCAGCTCTTTCAACAATCAGCCCTACCTGTTCAGCGTTCGGGAAACCCGCAAGGTCGCGCTGGAACGGGATGGGAACGTGAAAGCCGCGCGATGGTGCGCCGGCTGCCACGACGTCGTGCCGTTTTTCAGCGGGGCGTTCGACGATCCGAATTTCGACGATGTGAAGCATCCCACGGCGCAGGCGGGGATCACCTGCACGGCGTGCCACTCCATCACGCATGTGAACAGCACGATCGGGAACGCGGATTACACGATCGAAGAGCCGGTGCATTACCCGTTTGCGTTCAGCACGAACAAGTTTCTCCAGTTCGTGAACGAGCAACTGGTGAAGGCCAAGCCGGCGTTCCACAAGACGACCTTCCTGAAGCCGCATCACAAATCGGCGGAGTTCTGCTCGACGTGCCACAAGGTGAGCCTGCCGTACGAGTTGAATCACTATAAAGAGTGGTTGCGGGGGCAGAATCATTACGACACGTACTTGCTGAGCGGCGTCTCGGGCCACAACGCCCGGAGCTTTTACTATCCCCCGAAAGCCACGCATAACTGCTCCGGGTGCCACATGCCGTTGCAGGCTTCGGACGATTTCGGGGCAAGGTTCTTCGGCACGAACGGCGTGCTGAGCATCCATAACCATTTGTTCCCCGCCGCGAACACCGGCATTGCCCACCTGCGCAACCAGCCGGACATCGTGAAGATACATCAGGATTTCCTCAAAGGGACGCTGCGAGTGGATATTTTCGGACTGAAAGAAGGGGGCACGATCGACGCGCCGATCATCGCCCCGCTGCGGCCGCAATCGCCCACGCTGAAGCGCGGGCGGAAGTATCTCCTGGAGAGCGTTCTGCGCACCTTGAAGCTGGGACATCCCTTCACACAGGGCACGGTCGATTCGAACGAAGTCTGGGTGGATGCGCGGGTGACCTCGGGCGGGCGGACCATCGGACGGTCCGGCGGGCTGGGCGAGTACAACACGGTCGATCCCTGGTCGCACTTCATCAACGTGTACATGCTCGACCGCCACGGCAACCGCATCGACCGCCGCAATCCGCAGGATATTTTTACGCCGCTCTATAACCATCAGATTCCGCCGGGGGCGGCGCAGGTGGTGCATTTCGAGTTCGCCGTGCCGGAGGAGATCGAAGCCCCGATCGAGATCGAGGTGAAACTGCAGTATCGCAAATTCGACACGACCTACATGCAGTATGTGATGGGCAAGGATTACACGAACGATCTCCCCATCACGACCATCGCGTCGGACAAGATCGCGTTCTCGGTGGAGGGCGTGGCCACGGCGGCGACGAACGCGCCCTCGACGGTGGACGTATGGCAGCGGTGGAACGATTACGGCATTGGACTATTTTTAGAAGGCAGCTCGGGAAGCGAAAAGGGGGAACTTATCCAGGCAGAGCACGCGTTTCAGGAAGTAGAGAAACTCGGGCGAGCCGACGGACCGTTGAACCTGGCCCGGGTATATCTGAAGGAAGGTCGGCTCAACGATGCGGTGGCGGCTCTGGATCGAGCGGTTAAGTTCAATCCACCCGCGCCGCGGTGGACGGTGGCGTGGCTGACGGGCATGGTCAACAAACAGAACGGGTTTCTCGACGAAGCGATCAAACAGTTGCGGAGCGTGCTGGAGGACCGGTATCCGGAACTGGAGCAACGGGAATTCGATTTCAGCCAGGATTACGAAGTGATCAACGAGCTTGGACAGACGTTTTTCGAGCGCTCGAAGATGGAGCGCGCCAATCCCGAAGAGCAGAAGCGGTACTTGAACCTGGCACGCGAGCGCTTCGACGCAACCCTAAAGCTCGATACCGAGAATCTCTCGGCGCACTACAATCTGTCGCTTATCCACGCGCAGTTGGGCGATGCGGCGAAGGCGGACGAGCATCGGAAACTCCACGAGAAGTATCGTCCGGACGACAACGCCCGCGACCGGGCGATTGCGCTGCATCGAGGCAAGAACCCGGCCGCCGATCACGCCGCGCAGTCCATCGTCATTTACAATTTGCAACGGCCGGGAACGTTCGAACTGCCCCCCGCGCCGGTCCGCACGGCCGCGGCGCGCCAACCCTGATGAACCCCCAGAATCCCCAATCCGGCCCCGGCCCGGAGGAAGAAGAAATCGCCCATTACGACGACGCCGTGATCGGCAAGGCGTTGCGCTGGTCGGCCATCGCCGCGGTGTTGCTGGCCCTGGCCGGAGGAGGGGCGTTTCTCCTCCTCCGCCGCGAGCCGCCGCCCGCGCCGCCGAAAGTGACGCAGATCGACGCGCCGGTCGCGCCGAGTTTCGAGGCGGCGCCGATTCCGAAGGTCGTTTTCACCGAGATCGCGCAAGAGGCGGGCGTGGCGTTCTCCCACTTCAACGGCGCGCATGGGAGGAAGTTGTTGCCGGAAACGATGGGGGGAGGCGGCGGTTTTTTCGATTTCGACAACGACGGCGATCAGGACTTGCTCTTCGTCAATGGCGCCGACTGGCCGGACGAGCCGAAAGCGGTCCGACCCGCGCCGACTTTGGTGCTCTATCGCAACGATGGAAAGGGGCGTTTCGAGGATGCCACGGCGGGTTCCGGCCTGGATGTTTCGTTCTACGGAATGGCACCCGCTTTTGGGGACTACGACAATGATGGGCTGACGGATGTGTTCATGACCGCGGTCGGCGCGAATCACCTGTTCCGCAATTTGGGCGGGGGCAAGTTTCAGGATGTCTCGGAGGCGGCGGGCGTCTCGGGCGACCCGACCGAGTGGAGCAGTTGCCCGGCGTGGTTCGATTTCGACAACGACGGCGATCTGGATTTGTTTGTCGGCAATTACGTGCGCTGGTCGCCGGAGATCGATCTCAAGGTCGGTTGGACTTTGGTGGGGATGGGCCGGGCCTACGGCCAGCCGAAGGATTTCGAGGGGACCTATCCTTATCTGTATCGCAACGAAGGCCAGGGGCGGTTCACCGAGGTTGCCGAAGCTGCCGGGCTCAAGATGAAGAGCCACGCGACGGGAGTCGGCGCGGCCAAGAGCTTGGGAGTGGTGCCGGTGGATGTCGATCGCGACGGATGGCTCGATCTCGTGGTGGCGAACGACACGGTTCCAAACCAGCTCTTCCACAATCAGAAGGATGGGACGTTCAAAGAGATCGGCGGCCGGTCGGGCGTGGCCTTCGACAGCTTCGGAGCGACGCGCGGCGCGATGGGGATCGATGTGGCGCGGTACCGGGACGATCACGCGCTGGGAATTGTGATCGGCAATTTCGCGAATGAAATGACGGCGCTCTATGTGGCGCAGCCGGGCTCCGGCATTCTATTCACCGATGAAGCCTTGACCGAAGGCATCGGCGCGCCGAGCCGGCTGCCGCTCAAATTCGGGGTCTTTTTCTTCGATTACGATCTGGATGGCCGGCTCGATGTCTTGAGCGCGAACGGCCATCTGGAGGAGGAAATCGCGCAGATTCAAAAGAGCCAGAAGTATAAGCAATCGGCGCAGCTCTTCTGGAATTGCGGGCCGGCGAAGGGCGGCTGTTTCGTGCCTGCGGAGGCGCCTCATGCCGGAGCCGATCTGTTCCGGCCGATTGTGGGGCGCGGCTCCGCGTATGCCGATATCGACGGCGATGGCGATCTCGATGCGGTGCTGACGCAATCCGGCGGAGCGCCGTTGCTGCTGCGGAACGACCAGTCCCTCGGCCATCGCTGGGTTCGGCTGAAGCTCGTGGGCAAATCGGCCAACCGCGACGCCATCGGGGCCTGGATACGCCTCAAGGCTGGAGGGCGCGAGTATTGGCGGACGGTGATGCCGACGAAGAGTTATTTTTCGCAATCCGAGCTGCCGGTCACCATCGGGCTCGGTTCCGCCACCCAGATCGATCTTCTCGAAATTCACTGGCCGGGCGGCCAGATCCAGCCGGCCCAGGCTCCTCTCGGGCGCGAAACCACCGTGGTCCAGCATTAACCGGGTTGGGCCGGCCGTGGCTCGCGGCCCCTCCGGGAATCCTGCCCTGGAGGACGCCGGCGGGGCATGCTTTGACATCACGGGGGATGCGCGTATTCTGCTCTCGCCATCGTTCCGGGCGGGCAGCTACCGCCTGGAACACCTATGAATCAAGGATCAGGAACGCCAGGCACGATCAACCTGGCTTTTGTCGAGGGACTCTACAAAGACTTTTTGCGCGACCCCGGGTCGGTGTCGGAAGACTGGCGCGATTACTTCGGCGATATTGTCGATGGCGATCGCGGGCGGATGCTGGAGCCCAACCTGCATCGCGGTTCCTTGTTCAATCCCCCGGCGGCGCTGCCGGAATCCGCCCGGGCCTCGATGACCGAGGCGGTGCAGAAGGAATTCACTCACCTCCAGGATCGCGTCGACCAGCTCATCCGCGCGTATCGCATCTGCGGGCATTACATCGCGCAGATCGATCCCCTGGGGCGCCCGCGTCCGGTGCCGCCGGAGCTGGATCCCGCCTATTACGGCTTCAGCGAATCCGATCTGGACCGGGAAGTCTCCTGCCAGACGATGCATTGCGAAGGGCGGATGACGATTCGCCAGATCATCGAGCGGCTGCGGAATACCTATTGCCGGAGCATCGGCGTGGAGTACATGCAGATCGACGATCTGGGGGTGCGGGCGTGGCTGCAGGAACGGATGGAGCCGACCGAGAACCGGATGCAGATCACGCGGAAGGAGCAGCTTCGCATTCTCACCCGCCTTACCGATGCGGTGACCTTCGAGGAATTTATTCGCAAGAAGTTTACCGGCGCGAAGAGCTTTTCGCTGGAAGGTTCGGAAAGCCTCATTCCGCTGCTGGATCTGGCGATCGAGCGGGCGGGCGAACAAGGGGTGGTGGAGGTGGTGCTCGGCATGGCTCACCGCGGCCGCCTCAATGTGCTCTGCAACATCATGGGCAAGAGCCCGGGGGAGATCTTCCGGGAGTTTGCCGAGATGGACGCGCAGGCGTACGAGGGGCAGGGCGACGTCAAGTACCACAAGGGCTATAGCAACGACTGGCGGACGCTCTCGAAGAAGACGGTTCATATTTCGCTTTGCTTTAATCCGAGCCATCTGGAGTTCGTGAATCCGGTGGCCTTGGGCCGGTTGCGGGCCAAGCAGGATCGCGTGGGCGACCGGGAGCGGGTGAAGGGATTGACGATCCTGATCCACGGGGACGCGGCGTTTGCCGGCCAGGGAGTGGTGCAGGAAATCCTGAACCTTTCGAACCTCCCGGGCTATTCCGTGGGCGGCACGCTGCACATCATCGTAAACAATCAGATCGGCTTCACGACGAGCCCCGCCGAGGCGCGTTCGACCACCTATGCGACGGACGTGGCCAAGATGCTGGCAATTCCGATTTTCCATGTGAACGGCGAGGACCCGGAGGCCGTCGCGCAAGTGGTGCGATTGGCCACGGACTATCGGGCGAAATTCAAGCGGGATGTCGTCATCGACATGTATGGGTATCGGCGGCTCGGCCATAACGAAGCCGACGAGCCGTCGTTTACGCAGCCGCTCCTCTACAAGGCGATCGAACAACGGAAGCCGGTGCGCGAAGGTTACCTGGAGCACCTGCTGAAGCTGGGCGGAGTAAGCGAGAAAGACGCCAAACGGATTCAGCAAAGCCGGTCGGAACATTTCGAGAAGGAGTTCGCCGAATCGAAGGCCGCGGATTACCGCCCTCCCACGCCGATTCCCCGGCGCACCTGGAAGGGTTACCTGGGCGGACCCGATTCCCAAGTGCCGGACGTGCCGACGGGTTACCCCAAGGATCGCCTGGTTCAACTGCTGCGCACGCAAACCGAAGTGCCGGCCGATTTTCATCCGCACCCGAAAATCGAGAAGCTCCTGGCGCAACGCCGCCGCATGATCGACGGCGAGGCGCTGGTCGACTGGGCGGTGGCGGAGGCGCTGGCTCTCGGCAGCCTGGCGGTGGAGGGGACGCATGTTCGCTTGAGCGGGCAGGATGTGGGGCGCGGAACCTTCAGCCACCGGCACGCGGTGCTGCATGATTACGAGGACGGCCACACCTGGGTGCCGCTGCGGCATCTTTCGCCGGACCAGGGCCGGATCGATATTTTCAACAGCCCGCTCTCGGAAGTTGGCGTGCTGGGATTCGAGTATGGCTACAGCCTGGATTCGCCCCGCAGCACGGTCATTTGGGAAGCGCAATTCGGCGACTTTTGCAATGTAGCGCAGGTCATCGTGGACCAGTTCATCGCCAGCGCCGAGGATAAATGGCGCCGCCTGAGCGCGCTCGTCCTGCTGCTGCCGCACGGGTACGAAGGGCAGGGCCCCGAACATTCGAGCGCGCGGCTGGAACGCTTCCTGACGCTGGCCTCGGACGATAACATCCAGGTGGTTTATCCTTCCACTCCAGCCCAATATTTTCATGCGCTCCGCCGGCAGGTTCGCCGCCCGTGGCGCAAGCCGCTGGTGGTGATGACGCCGAAGAGCCTCCTGCGCCATCCCGAGGTGGTGTCGCCGCTGGCCGATTTCGCGAACGGCGTATTTCAGGCGGTGCTGCCCGATGTGCTGGCGCGGCCGGCTTCGCAAGTTAATCGCGTGCTGCTCTGTTCCGGAAAGATCTTCTACGAATTGAAAAAGCGCCGGGCGGAACTGGACCGCGCCGAGGTCGCCATCGTCCGGCTGGAACAGCTCTACCCGTTGCGGCTGGCGGAGCTGGAGAAGCAGCTTTCGGTGTACGCGCCCGGGACCCCGGTCGTCTGGGTGCAGGAGGAGCCGGAAAACATGGGAGCCTGGCGATTCCTGCGCGTTCAATTCGGCGAGCGGCTTTTCGGCAAGTATCCGTTCTCCGGCGTCTTCCGCGCCGCTTCGCCGAGCCCCGCGACCGGTTCGCACATCTATCACAAGAAGGAGCAGGACCTGATCCTGGCGGAAGCTTTCGGACAATCCACTGCCTCCGTCACCCCGTAGTCCATCATGCAAATCGAACTCAAAGTTCCCGCGCTCGGCGAAAGCATCACCGAGGTCGAAATCGGCCCATGGCTCAAGCGCGAAGGCGAAGCGGTGGCCAAGGATGAGAATGTGGTGGTGATCGAGTCCGAAAAAAGCTCCCTCGAACTCGCGGCTCCTTCCGCCGGAGTGCTGGCCAAAATCCTTAAATCGAAGGGCCAGACCGCGACGGTCGGGGAGTTGATCGGTTATCTCGACACGGAAGCGGTGGCGGATGCCAAGCCGGCTGAACCGAAAAAGGAGGCGCCGAAGGCTGGAGCGGAAGCCGCTCCGGCGGCGGAGAAGGAGGTCCGGGTCATGCCGGCCGCGGCGCGATTGATGGCCGAGCACGGCCTTTCGCCGGGGGAGATCGCGCCGAGCGGCGCGGGGGGGCGCATCGTGAAAGAGGATGTGCTCCGGCATGTCGAACAATTGCAGCAGAAACCAGCTTCGAACTCCGCCGCCCCGGCCTCGGCCGCAGAACCCGCCCCTTCTCCCGCGCCCTCCGCTCCCGCCCAGGCGGCACAACCCACCCTTCCGGTTGGAGGGATTTCAACACCTCTCCGTGAGGAACAGGTCGTGGCCATGACCCGCCTGCGCAAGACGGTGGCCGAGCGCCTGGTGCAAGCCCAGCATAACGCGGCGCTCCTGACGACGTTCAACGAAGTGGACATGACCGAGGCGATGGCGCTGCGGAAGACGTATCAGGAAGCCTTTCTCGAAAAGTACGGCATCAAGCTGGGCTTCATGTCCTTTTTCGTAAAGGCCGCCATCGATGCGCTCCGGCTGATCCCGGCGCTCAACGCGGAGATTCGCGGAACGGATATCGTCTATCGCAACTTCGCCGATATCGGTGTGGCGATCGGGGGCGGGCGCGGGCTGGTGGTGCCGGTGCTGCGCAACGCGGAGCGGATGGGCTTTGCCGAGGTCGAACTCGCGATCGCCGACCTGGCGAAGCGCGCCAAGGACAACAAACTCAAGCTCGATGAATTGCAGGGGGGCACCTTCACCATCAGCAATGGCGGCGTGTATGGCTCGCTCCTGTCCACCCCGATCGTGAACCCGCCGCAAAGCGGCATTCTCGGCATGCACTCGATTCAGGATCGGCCCGTCGCCCGTGCCGGCCAGGTGGTGATCCGCCCGATGATGTACATCGCGCTGACGTACGATCATCGCATCGTCGACGGCCGCGAAGCCGTGACGTTCCTCAAGCGGATCAAAGACGCCGTGGAGAATCCGGCACGGATTCTTCTCGAAGTCTAAGCGTTTATGCCTGACTTCGACCTGATCGTGATCGGCGCCGGCCCAGGCGGCTATGTCGCCGCGATTCGCGCCGCGCAACTTGGGCTCACGACCGCCTGCATCGAGAAGGAACCGGCGCTCGGGGGAACCTGTCTGCGCATCGGTTGCATCCCCAGCAAAGCGCTCCTCGAATCCAGCGAGCTGTTCGCGAAAGCGGCGCATGGATTCGCAACCCATGGGATCCAAACCGGCGGCGTGACGCTGGACCTGCCGGCGATGCTCAAGCGCAAGGATCAGGTCGTGACGATGCTGACCAAAGGCGTCGAGGGCCTGCTCAAGAAGAACAAGGTGACCCGGCTCACAGGTCACGCGCGGTTCACCGCGCCGGGAGTGGTGGAGATTCAGGGGCAGGAGACCAGCACGGTCAGCGCCCGCCATATCCTGATCGCCACCGGCAGCAAATCCGCCGCCTTGCCCGGCGTGGAGGTGGATGGTGACAAAGTGGGCACCAGCACCGAGGCGCTTTCCTATCCGGAAGTGCCCAAACATCTGGCCGTCATTGGCGCCGGTTATATCGGTCTCGAACTCGGCTCGGTCTGGCTGCGCCTTGGCGCGAAAGTCACGGTTTTCGAGTACTTGGATCGCATTCTGCCCGGCATGGATTCCGAGATGGCGACCGAAGCGCGCAAGATTTTCGAAAAGCAGGGTTTCGAGTTTCGATTGGGCCGCAAAGTGACCGGCGCGCGGGCTCAGGGAACCGGTGCGATCGTCGAGACCGCGACCGACGCAGCGCTGGAATGCGACCGTGTCCTGCTCGCGGTGGGCCGTGTGCCCTGCACGGACGGCTTGGGGCTCGACAAGGCGGGTGTCCAGACCGACGAACGCGGCCGGATTCGAGTGGACAGCCATTTCACGACGAATGTTCCCGGGATTTACGCCGTTGGTGATGTCATCGCCGGGCCGATGCTGGCTCACAAGGCCGGGGAGGAAGGCATCGCTTGCGTCGAACGCATCGCCACGGGGCACGGGCATGTCGATTACGCCACCATTCCCGGGGTTTGTTACACCCACCCGGAAATCGCTTCGGTGGGTCTCACCGAAGAGCAACTGAAGGAAAAAGGCATCGGCTTCCGCAAGGGCTCCTTTCCGTTCCGGGCGAACGGCCGGGCCTTGGCGCTTGGGGATACCGAAGGCCGCGTCAAGATTCTGGCCGATGCGAAAACCGACCGCATTCTCGGCGTCCACATCATCGGGCCGCGCGCCGGCGACCTGATCGCCGAAGCCGCCGCCGCCATGACCTTCGGCGCGAGCAGCGAAGATCTCGCCCGCACCTGCCACGCCCACCCCACGCTGCCCGAAGCTCTCAAGGAAGCCGCGCTCGCGGTCGACGGCCGCGCCATTCATTTCTGAGAGACGATAGCCGCAGGCAAGTCGGCGGGCTCGCTCAGACAATCTGCCGGATGACCTGTCCCTCGACGAAGGTGAGGCGCTCGTTGCGGCCGAGGTGGGGGTAGGTCAGGCGGTGTTGATCCAGGCCGAGCTGGTGGAGGATGGTGGTGTGGATGTCGCGGAAGTGGACGGGATTTTCGATGGCGCGCAGACCGATCGCATCGGTGGCGCCGACGGCCTGCCCGCCGCGGATGCCGCCTCCGGCCATCCACATGGTGAAGCCGAGATTGTGGTGATCGCGGCCTTGGGAGGACTCGGCCTCCGGGGAGCGGCCGAACTCTCCGCCCCAAAGCACGAGCGTGCTGTCGAGCAGGCCGCGTAGTTCGAGGTCGGCCAGCAAGCCCGCCACGGGTTGATCGGTTTCGGCGGCTTTCCGAAGGTGGTTCTCCTCGATATCGCTATGAGCATCCCACTGCATGTTGCCGGGACCGCCCCCGGAAACGACACAGACAAACCGCACCCCATGTTCGACCAAGCGGCGGGCCAATAAACAGCGGCGGCCATAATCGTGGGTGGGTGCGCGGCCGATGCCGTACATTTCGAGCGTGGGGGGACGCTCCTGGGAGAGATCAAAGACTTTGGGGGATTCGGTCTGCATCTTGAAGGCGAGGTCGTAGGCATTGATGCGCGCGTTGAACTCCCCGTCTTCGGGTTTCAGGCCGATTTGATTGAGCTGTCGGATGAAATCCAGCGTTCGCCGGCGTTGGCCGTGCGTGACGGCGGGAGGGAGATCGAGGTTCAAGACCGGCTTCTCGCCGGCGCGAAAGAGAGTGGGCTGAAACACGGCGGGAAGGAAACCGTTCGCATACATCGGCTGGCCGGCTTCGAGTGCTCCCTTCGGATCCGGCATGACGACGTAAGACGGCAGCGCATCGCTTTCCGAGCCCAGCCCGTAAGCCAGCCAGGAGCCCATGCTGGGGTAACCGGGCACCACCCGCCCGGTGAACAATTCGTATTGCGCGGCGGAGTGAACCACCCGGTCTCCGTAGCAGGAGCGGATGACGGCCATGCGATCCACCCATTGCGCCATGTGGGGGAAGAGATCGGACACTTCGAGCCCGCTCTGGCCGTGCCGCTTGAACGTGCGGCGGGTGCCGAGCAGCCGGGCATCCGGCTTCACAAACTGATACTTGGCCTCGCCGAATTCCTGAGGACGGGGCTGGCCGTGGAGTTTGTTCAGGAGCGGCTTCGGATCGAACGTTTCGAGATGGCTCGGCCCGCCGGCCATAAAGAGAAAAATGACCGACTTGGCCGGGGCGGGGAAGTGGGGCGGGCGCGCCGCCAGCGGATGAGCCGCGGGGGGCATCGCGCGGCTTTCGCCCAAAGTGGCCGCCAGCGCGAGCGAGCCGAATCCGCAAAATGCGTCCCGCACGAATTCGCGGCGGGTGCGGGTGGGGCGAAGATGATCGGCGGCGTTACTGGACATACAGGAACGAGTTGAGATTAAAGAGCGACAGCGCGAACTCGGGGAGCGGTTCCGAGGCCAGAAACTGCCGGGCAAGTTGTTGTTCCCGCGGCGACGGCCCACGCCCCAGCGCCAGCCGGAACGCTCGCTCCGCCAGGCGGGCGTGATCTTCGCCACACTCGCGGCGGAGGCGGTCCGCGAACGCCGCGGCCAGATCGTTCGAGAGACGTCCGTTGAGGAGTTCGAGCGCCTGCGGAGCGTGGGTGCTGGACTCCCGGCGGCCGCAACTCGAAAGGAGCGCCGGCTGGTCGAACGTTTCCATGAAGGGAAGCCGGAGGTTCCGCTTGGCGATGAGGTAGATCGAACGCCGGTCGTGCTCGCGGACGTCGCGCGCCGGTTCCCACTGGGCGGGTTTATAGAGGAGGGCCACCAATTCTTGATCCGCGGGCACCATCACGCTGGCGCCGCCCTGGCGCGGATTGAGCCGGCCGGAGACGGCGAGCATGGCGTCGCGAATCTCCTCGGCCGAAAGGCGGCGGGCGGAGAATCGGGCCAGCCAGCGGTTTTCAGGATCGAGCCGCTCGGCGGCAGGGGCTTGGGAGGATTGCCGGTAAGCCTGCGACGTGACCATCAACCGGTGCAACGGCTTGAGCCGCCAGCCGTTCGCCACGAGTTCCGCCGCGAGCCAATCGAGCAGTTCGGGATGGCTCGGCCGTTCGCCGTGGCTGCCGAAATCGTTGGGCGTTTTAACGAGGCCAGTGCCGAAATGCTGTTGCCAAAGCCGGTTCACGATGACGCGAGCCACGAGAGGATTCGCGGGATCGGTCAACCACCGGGCCAGCTCGGTGCGGGGTTTTGCGGTATCCGATGCCAGTTCCGGCCAGCTTTCGGCGACGACGACACTCGGTGGACGCGGCCCCACGGGTTCGCCCTTCTTCTCCCATTCGCCCCGCTTGAGGACGTGGATCGCGGTGCGGTTCGTGGGGTCGTTGTGAATGCTCGGAATGGTCGGCGGCTGCGGGGGAAGGGTCGCTTCGAGCGCTTCGACTTGTTTGTTCAATTTTACCCGGGCCTCGCCCTCCGCGGCGTTGGCCGCCTTGCGCAATTCGCGAATCTCCGCGTTCAGTTCTTTGGTGCGGCTTTCCCAAGCCACCTTCTGCGCCTCGGGCAGGAGCACCAGATCGTGCTCGTCCGTGGCGGCGAAGTAGGCTTGCAGGCGGTAATAATCCTTCTGCGAGATGGGGTCGAGCTTGTGATCGTGGCAGCGGGCGCAGCCGACCGTCAGGCCGAGAAAGGCCGCGCCGAGGACATCGGTGCGTTCGGTCAGGACCTCATTGCGGCTCAAAGCAATCTCGGGATTGCCGGCGTTGCGCCGCACCGGGCCGAGACGATGCAGAATCGCGGCGGTGGGGCCTTCGGGAAAGGCCACGGGATCTTCGTCGCCGGCGATCTGTTCGTGGACAAAGCGATCGAACGGCTTGTCTTCCTGGAACGCCCGGATGACGTAGTCCCGGTAGCGCCAAGCTTCCGGCAGATGACGGTCGTACTCGAAGCCTTCGGTTTCGGCGTAGCGCACCACATCCAGCCAGTGCTGCGCGGCGCGTTCGCCAAAATGCGGGCTCGCCAGCAACCGATCCACCAAGGCGTCGAAGGCTTGGGGAGAGGGATCGGCGGCATAGGCTTCGACTTCTTCCGGGGTGGGGGGAAGACCGGTCAGGTCGAAGGTGACGCGGCGGATCAGGTCGATGGGCGGAGCGGGCGGAGCGGGTTCGAGATGGTTCGAACGCAGCTTCTCGAGCATGAAGGCATCGATCGGATTCTCCGGCCGGGCGGGATGCCCTGGCGAGGATGGCACCTTGGGACGGCTGACGGGTTGGAAGGACCAGAAGGACCGACCGGCGGCGGTGTTCGCCCCGGCCGGGGCAGGCTCGCTGGCGACAAGCGCCAGAGCCGACACCAACCCCAGCCAGACGCCAAGGCACACGCGCGGTATCATCGGTCCGCATACTGTGCTCCCACCGGGCCAAAGCGACAACCCTTTTGACGGCCTCCGGCAATCCAAGAATTCGAGCGATTCGAGGCGAGCAAACGCACGCTGGTGTTCTGGCTCGAACCGCCTGAAGGCGACTCCGAACGGGGGCAGGCCCGGGGCATGCGAGGCAACCGAGGACTATTTCAGGGGCGGAGGACGTAGTCGAGGAGGTCGGCAAGGTCTGGGAGGGAGAGCCCTTCCTCGAGGCCTTCGGGCATGAGGGAGCGGGGGGAGGTGGCGCTTTTGGCAATGGAATTTCTGGGGATGGCGCGGGGGGGCAGGCTGGGGAGTTGCAGGGTGATTTCGGCCGGACTCTCCTGGACGATGATGCCGCTGAGCGACTCGCCGGAAGCGGTTTCGACATCGGTGACGGCGTAACGCGGGGCGACTTCGCGGTTGGGGTCGGCGAGATGGGTGAGGAACATTTCGCGACCGGCCTGGCGGACGCTTTCGAGATCGGGGCCAACCGGGGTGCCTTCACCCTTGAGGCGGTGGCAGGAGGCGCAGCGTTGGGCGTAGGTCTCCCGGCCGCGCGCGGGGTCGCCCGCGAGCTGGGCGGCCGGGAGGATGCGCGCCACGGCGTCGGCGCGCGCCACGCTGGGGCTGGGCCCAAAGATGCCGACCGCCATTTCGCGAATTCCCCTGTTCGAATGCTTGCGCAACTGATCGACCTGGAAGAGCGAGAAATCACGGACGGGAATCCGGCCGCCGCGTACGGTGTCGAGCACGGCGCGCGCGCCGGCTTCATCCTGGAGCAGCAGGGCGATGGCCCGGCTGCGGCCAGTTTCATTCAAGGAGGGCCAGGCCTCGAGCAGGAGCTTTCGCGGCTGCGGATCGCGGCGGGCGAGCAGGGCTTCCACCAAGCCGGCCTGGGCCGGCGGCGGGACCGCGGGCAATTGACGAATCAAGATGTCCCACCGGTTCGCCGCCGAGAGGATCGCCGGCGCGAACGGCTCGGCCGGGAATCGCGCGGCCGTCTCGGTGGCTTCGGCGAAGGATTCTTCCTGGCGCAAGGCGGCGAGGGCTTCGGGATCGCGCGCCAAACCGCGGACGACGGCTGCCGCTCCGGCGAGCTGACGCGCCGGGGGAGCGAGACGGAGGTTTTCGAGGATAGGCCGGGCGGCGTCGGGGCCTCCGCGTTTTGCGGCCAACTCGATCAACTCCGGCACCGATCCATCGGCCCAGCGTTCGACGGGAAACTCTTCCAACACTTTCCGGGGATCGAGGCTGGCGGCGGTGAGCGCCGCATGCGCCACCCAGGGGTCTTCCTCGCCATCGAGCAGCCGGGCGAGGAGTTTCCAACGGTCGGCCGGGCGCACGCGGGTCAGGGTCCAGGCGAGCTGGAAACGGACGAGGGGCGAGGGATCGTCCGCGAGCACGCTCAACGAAGGGAGGGCCGGCTGTTTTTCGAGCAACCGGAGCGCGTGCAGGCGGACGGCGGCATCGGTGTCCCGCAGGGTGGCCTCCAATAGGCCGGGCTCAAGACCATCGAGCGACGCCAGCGCGTAGAGGGCGTGGATGCGCCCCGGCGCGTTCGGGGCGTGGCGGGCGAGTTCACGCAGCGGGGGAACGACGGCGCGGTCGTGGCGTTCGTAGAGCAACCGGCTGGCGGTGGTGCGGTGCCAGCCATTGGGATGGGCGAGGGCGCGGACCAATTCCGGTCCATCGGCCCGGCTGAAGCGCGGAGCCGGGCGGCGCGAAAAGTTCGCGGGAACCACGCGGTAGATCCGCCCGCGATCGTTGCCGCTGTTCAGATCGAGATGCTTCTTGAGCGGCGGGGGCAGGGACCAGGGATGCTCGATGGTTTCCCGGTACATATCGACGATGTAGAGCGCGCCATCAGGTCCGTTGGCGAGCTGCACGGGGCGGAACCAATTGTCGGTGGAGGCGACAAACTCGGTGGTCCGCTCGTCGGCCGGGCGTTCCGCGGCCAATTGGACGCCTCGACCCGAAAGTTTCTTGCGATGGACCAGGTTGCTCCCGGCGTCGCCCGTAAACGCGTTGTCCGCGAAGTCCTCGCCGAGCGCGTCTCCGGTATAAATCGCGACGCCCGTGGCGCCGGTGAAGTAACCCGAGGAGCGTCCGCCCCCTTCGATCAAGCCGGGCACCAATCCTGAAACGCGCCAACGGGTGCGAATGACGCGCCACGGTTCTTCGGGGCTCCGGCGAAAGACTTCGGCGGCGGGGCCGTCGACGGGAATATCGACGGTGGCGGGCGGCGGCGAGTAGGCCATGCCATCGGTCAAGTAGCGGGTCGAATAGATGACCTGCCGGATGTGAGCGCTGTTGCTGCAGACAAACTTCCGCCCGATGCTGTCGAAGCCCCAGCCGTACTGGCCGCCGCCGGTTTCCGGCCGGAAGCCGAAGCTTTTCGGTTCGAAGGAGAAATCGCGACCCCGCAGGCTCACGCCAAGGACGGTGCCGCCATTCCCGCCGTTCGCGCCTTCGATGCGGTTTTCCAACGTCCAGACAAAGGTATTGACGAGCGCCTGGACATTCGGCGGCGAAACGTCCGAGCCGAAGCCGGTGAGGACGACGCGCTGGAGGTCAGCTTGGCCATCGACGTTGGTATCCTTCAGAAAGAAAACATCGGGTGTGGCGGCGACCAGAACCCCGCCGTCGAAGCAGATGAGCGCCGTGGGCCAGGCAAATCCGTCCGCGAAGACGGTGCTGCGATCCATGCGCCCGTCGCCATCGGCATCTTCGAGCAGGCGCACGCGGCCGAGCTTTTCGTCGCGGCGTTCGGAATAGTCCCGCATTTCAAGGGCGTAGAGGCGGCCATCTTCGTCGAAACTGATGGCGATGGGGTCGGCGACGAGCGGCTCGGCGGCGACCAGTTCCATCTTGAAGCCCGGCTTGACCTGGAAGGTGGACAGAGCGCGCTCGGGTTCGGTCGGCGGCACCCGGGGCAGATCGGAAGGTTGGACGGCAGGCTCGGCGGCAGAGAGGCAGCCGGCGGCGGCCGCGGCGGCGATGATGGCGAATCCGCGCCGCCGGGCGGAGGGTTGGACGAACGATGGGGAGGTCGGGTGGGAGGGTGTCATTGTTTCAGGTTTAGCAAGGCCGCGAGTCATTCTGAGCGTGCAGGGACAGACATTCTGCATCTCAAACTTGAGGAAAACAGGGGCTCTTGGAACGCAGTCGTTCGGGCGAGGCGCCCGAACGGGACAGACGAGGCGTCTGTCCTACCCAGGTGGGGGCGAAATCGGTGGAGGCTGTCATCTGGTTTTGGTGCTGGGATAACCGAATTGGTGGTCTTTGGACATCCGAAAGGAGGGAAAACGTTTGAGAGCCTGTCTAAAAATTCCGGCAGGGCTGACGACGGGTCTTTTGGCTGGGGCCTTCGTTGGCCCGACCGTTACAGCCCGCTGCGGGGATGCGCCGGCCGGGCCGCCTCGGCCGCAGCCAAAATCCCTCGCCGCCACCCCCGCCGGAATTTTCAGGCAGACTCTAAGGCAGCAGTGTCGAACGAAGCTTTTGGGAGAGAGGAATGGGCGAAGGCGGTGTAGAAGGCTGTTGCAGGAAACGGTTGCGGGGGGAGCCGGGGGATTGGAGAGTGGGGGTCTGCGGAGGAAATTCAAATAAGCGAGGATTTATGTTGCGACGAAACGCGGCGGGCAGTTTTTTGGGAATTTTAGCGATAGCGGCGGCGGCGATGGTGGCAGGCATGAGCCTGGGCGCTCCCTTGCCGGAAGATGGCCGTATTCTGCGAGGCAAGCTGGAGAACGGGGTGACCTGGATGTACCGCCAGCATAACAACCCGCCGGGCAAGATGGCGCTGCAGGTGCATGTGCGCACCGGTTCGCTGAATGAGACGGACGCGCAGCGGGGGCTGGCGCATTTCCTCGAGCACATGGCTTTCAATGGGACAGAGAATTTTCCGCCCGGGCAGCTCGTGCCCTATTTCGAGAGCATCGGGATGCAGTTCGGCGCGCATCTGAATGCGTATACGAGTTTCGACCAGACGGTGTACATGCTCTTCACGCCGAATACCAAGCGGGAGCAGATCGACAAGGCGCTGCTGGTGCTGAGCGATTACATCTTCCGGATGACTTTGCTGGAGGCAGAAGTGAACAAGGAGCGGGGGGTGGTGCTGGAGGAGAGCCGCTCGGGGAAGAGCGCAGAGGAGCGGATCCGGGACAAGCTCTGGCCGGAGTTGTTCGAGGGATCGCGTTTCGCGGACCGGCTGCCGATCGGGAAGGACGAGATTTTGCGGACGGCTCCGGCGAGCGAGTTCGTGGATTATTACCGGCATTGGTACCGGCCGGAGAACGTGACGGTGATGCTGGTGGGGGACGCGCCGCCGGAGGGGATTTTGCCGCTGATCCAGAAACATTTTGGGGAGTATAGACCGGCGACCGAACCGCGCGCGCCGAAAGGGCCGGAGTTCAAGAGTTTTACCAAGGAACGGGCGCTGGTGGTGACGGATCCGGAGACGGCCTATTGCCAGGTGAGCCTGTTGAACATCCGGCCCGGGCGGCCGGCGACGGTGACGGCGGAGCAGGCGCGGGTCGATCTGGTCGAGAGCATCGGGAGCTGGATCGTGGGCCGGCGGTACGACCAGCGGGTGAAGAAGGGAGAGGCGAATTTCCGCATGGCGGGAGCGGTGGCGATGAATTTCTTCAACGACGGGCTGCTGGCGCAGGGGTACGCGGTGGGCGAGCCGCAGGATTGGGACAAGATGCTGGAGGAGTTGATCGTGGAGATCAACCGGGCGGCGCGGCACGGGTTCACGGAAAGCGAAATGACGCTGGCGCGGCGGGAGATTCTGGCCGGGGCGGAGCAGGCGGTGCGGACGGAGCCGACGCAGAACGCGCGAGCGATGATCGGCGCGATGACGGGCCGGGTGAACGAGCGGGAGCCGATCCGGTCGGCGCAGCAGGAGCTGGATTTGACGAAGGAATTGCTGCCGGGCATCACCGCGGCGGAGGTGTCGGCGGCGTTCGCGGCGCATTTTCAGCCGGGCACGTTCGCGTATGTCGTGACCATGACGGACAAGCCGGGGGTGACGGTGCCGTCGCGCGAGGCGGTGCTGGCGAAGGCAAAGGCGGCGTCGGCGCTGCACCCGGAGAAATTGCCGGAGCAAACGGTGCGGACGAATATTTTGGCGAAGCTGCCGGAGCCGGGGGCGATCATGGAGAAGACGTTCGACAGCGATTTGGGGATCACGAGCGCGTGGCTGGAGAACGGGGCGCGGGTTCACCACCGGTTCATGGATTACAAGAAAGACTCGGTCTTGGTCAGCATCGCGCTGGCTGGTGGGATGATCGAGGAAACCGCGGCCAACTCGGGCATCACCGGGGTGGCCGCGCTCGCGGTGAACGAAGCGGCGACGGGGGAGATTTCCTCGACGGAAATGCGGGACTTGATGACGGGGAAGAATATCAATGTCGGCGCGGGCCCGGCGGGGGATCATTTGATGGTGTCGGTGACCGGTTCGCCGCTCGATCTGGAGGCGGGGTTGCAGCAGGCGCATGCGCTGTTGATGGACGGAAAGATCGAGGAGGCGGCGTTCAAGAACTGGCGGCTGTCCACGTTGCAGCAGCTCGACGAAGCCGAAAAGATGCCACCCTACAAGGCCCAGCAGGCGATGGAAGACCTGCTCTCGGGGGGCGATCCGCGGCGGATGCTGCTGGGGCGGAAGCGGGTCGAGCAGATGTCGCTGCCCGAGGCGCAGGCCTGGTACCAGCGGTTGTGCCGGAGCGGCCCGCTCGAAGTAGCCGTGGTGGGGGACATTTCCCTGGAGCAAGCGATGCCGTTGATTCAGCGGTATGTGGGGTCGCTGCCGAAGCGGGAGCGGCATTCGGAACGGATCGATGCGCTGCGGAAATCCCCGCGTCCGCGTGGGCCGCTGGAGCGGCATGTGAAGGTCGAGACGGTGACGCCGCAGGCGATGGCGTTCGCGGGCTTCGCTTCGGCGGAAGGCCGGAACACGGCGGAGGCCCGCGCGCTGGAGCTGGCCTCGCTGACGCTGACGAGCCGGCTGGTGAAGCAGGTGCGCGAGGAACTGGCGATCGTCTATTCGATCCGCGCCAGCCACAGCCCGTCGTGGATTTACGAGGACGCGGGCCGGATCGTGTCCGGCGCGCCGTGCGATCCCACGAACGCGGTGCGGGTCGTCCAGGAGGCGCACAAGATTTTCGCCGCATTCGCCGCTGATGGCCCGACCGATGAGGAACTCGCCAACGCGAAGAAGCAGATCGCCAACAGCCTGGACACCAACATGCGGGAGCCGGGCTACTGGTGGGCGATATTGCGGAATTACGAATTGAAGGGCCGGAAGCTGGGCGTGGAGAAAACGATCAAAGAGGATTATCAGGCGTTCACGAAGGAACAGATCACGTCCGTGTTCAAAAAGTACTATGTGCCGGAGCGCCAGTTCCAGGTGACGGCCGTTCCGGTGCCGCCTTCGACCGTGGAGGCCAAAGCTCCGGCGCAATAGACGACCCGGGAACTTTCACGAGAAGTTCGACTCGATTTAACCGGACCGTTTCGAGGGATGGGCCAAGCCCCTGTCTTGGCGCATGATCTCGTTGCGCGAAAGCCTGTCTTTGGCCCGTGAACGAGATTTCGGGAGAGGAAGGGCTTGCTTCGGTCTGCGGATGATGATTGTACAGAGGCATGTTCCAACAATTGCGGAGGGTGGTCTGGCTGATGGTTTTGGCAGGGGGCAGCGCGGTCTTCGGGCAGGAGATGGCCCGGGGCGTGGTCTACCATGACTTGAACGGAAACGGGCGGAAGGATCTGGGAGAGAAGGGGATCAAGGGGGTGCGGGTTTCCAACCAAAAGGAAATCGCCGTGACGGACAACCGGGGCCGGTGGAGCCTGCCGACGGGGGATGACACGACGTTTTTCGTCATCAAGCCGCGGGGCTGGAAAACGTCGCTCAACCATCACAATCTGCCTCGCTTCTATTATACGCATAAGCCCAAAGGCTCGCCGACAGTGAAGTTTGGCGGGGTGGCGCCGACGGGTCCGCTGCCGGACTCGATCGATTTTCCGCTGCGCAAACAGACCGAGCCCGACACGTTCAAGGCGCTGTTCTTCGGCGATACGCAGCCGAGGAATGTGAAGGAAGTGGAGTATATCGGGCATGACGTGGTGGAGGAATTGATCGGCACCGACGCGAAATTCGGCGTGACGTTGGGGGATATCGTGTTCGACGACTTGACGGTGTTCGAGCCGCTCAATGCGACGATCGCGCTGATCGGGATTCCGTGGTACAACGTGATCGGCAATCACGATCACAACTACGACGTGGACGACGACAAACACGCCGACGAAACGTACGAGCGCATTTACGGGCCGAACTATTACTCGTTCGATTACGGCCCGGTACATTTCATCGTGCTGGACGATGTGGTTTGGGAGGGACAAAAGCCGAAAGGCACCGGGGAGTATCATGGGGGACTCGGCCCGGATCAGATCGAATTCGTGAAGAACGACCTGGCGCTGGTGCCCGAGAAGCAACTGGTGGTGCTAATGATGCACATTCCGCTAAACGACGTCGGCGACCGGAGGGAATTGTACCGGTTGATCGAACAGCGGCCCTATACGCTCTCGATCTCCGGGCATACCCATTACCAGGAACATCGCTTTATCACCCGGGAGGATGGCTGGCGCGGGCCGGAGCCGCATCATCATGTGGTGAGCGTGACGGCGTGCGGGAGCTGGTGGAGCGGGGTGCCGGACGAAACGGGCATTCCGCACACGATGATGCGGGATGGGGCACCGAACGGTTACACCATCATCGCGTTCGACGGCACGAAAGCGACCATCGATTTCAAAGCCGCCCGGGCTCCGGCGGATTATCAGATGAACATTCACGCGCCGGAAACGGTGAGCCGTGCGGAGGCGAGCCGGACGCTCATCCATGCGAATGTGTTCGGGGGTTCCGAGCGTTCGAAGGTCGAATTCGCCTTCGACAAAGCGGGGCCCTGGGTGCCGATGCTGAAGGTGCGGGAAGCAGATCCCTTTTTTGCCAAATTGAAGGAGCAGGAAAAGCAATTCGTCCTGCCGGGACGGAAACTGCCGGAGGTGATCCCATCGCCGCATCTGTGGAAGGCTTATCTGCCGTCGGGAGTGCCGGCGGGGGTGCTATCCATTCACGTCCGGACGATCGATCTGCACGGACGCACCTTCTGGGGCGAGCGGATCATCACGGTGACTGAGTAAGCCTTGGAAACGGAACGTCCAAAAGCAGATGCGTATGAAATGGATTCGAGTGGCATGGGTGGGGCTGGGCCTGCTGATCGGGCGGGCCGAGGCCGCGCAAACCGACAATGTGTTTCTGATCACGCTGGACGGCATGCGGTGGGAGGAAGTCTTCACCGGCGCGGAGGAGGCGCTCATCGTCGGCAAGAGCGGCGGGGTGGCGAATACCAACTCGCTCGGCAAAGCGTTCTGGAGGACGACTCCGGAGGCGCGGCGCTCGGCGCTGCTCCCGTTCTTTTGGAGCACCATCGCCCGCCAGGGACAACTCTTCGGGAATCAGGCGCTCGGCAGCATCGCGCGGGTGACGAACGGCAAGAACTTCACGTACCCGGGCTTCAACGAAATTCTGGCCGGCTTTCCCGACGACCGGATCAAGGAGAACGCCAAGATTCCCAATGCCAATGTGACGGTGCTGGAATGGTTGCAACGGAAGCCGGCTTTCGCCGGCCGGGTGGTGGCTTTCGCGAATTGGGATGTGTTCCCGTACATCATGAACGCGGCGCGGGCGGGCATTCCCATTTGGACCGGGTATGACGAGGAGACGTTGAAGGCCGCCAACGCGACCATGGCCACGGTGAACCAGATGGTGCGCGGCATCACGCCGGTGTGGGACGGGATGAACTTCGACATCTTCTTTCACCAGGCCTCGCTCGAATATACGCGGGTGAAGAAACCCCGCGTGACGTGGATCGCCTACAGCGAGACCGACGAATGGGCGCACGAGGGCCGGTACGATATGTATCTCTATGCGGCGAACAAGATCGATGGGTACGTGGCCGCGCTCTGGAATGCCGTCCAGGCCATACCGGAATACCGGGATCGAACGACGTTCATCCTCACGACCGATCACGGACGTGGGCGCGGTCCGACCGCGTGGAAGGACCATGGCGCGGAGGTGAAGGGCGCGGAGCACATTTGGGTGGCGGTGCTGGGGCCTGGGACGAAGGCCCTGGGCGAGCGCAAAGAGGTAAATGTGGGGCAGAACCAGATCGCCGCCACGGTCGGGGCGTTGCTGGGAGAGGATTATGCCGGAGCGGTGCCACAGGCCGGGAAGCCGCTGCCGGGCGTGCTGGCCGAGTAGGTGCGATTTAGTTGGCTGGCTAGATCGGGGTGGCACCGATTGGCATCCGAGGCCGACGGGCGAGACGCCCGTCGGAACAGGCGGGACGCCTGTGCTCCCCAGCCGGGCGGCTTTCCGGCTCGATTCGCGGGCGGCCGAATCGTAAGACTCGGGAATGCTGAACTACATCTGGCTCGGGCTGGTGCTCGGCGGAGTATTGCTGGGGGGCCTGCAAGGCCGGTGGCGGGCCGTCAGCGAAGCGGCCTTCGAAAGCGCGGGAACGGCTGTGACGCTGGCCATCGGGCTGATCGGGATCATGTCCGTGTGGCTGGGCGTGATGCGGCTGGCGGAGCGGGCCGGCCTGGTGCAGGCGCTGGCCCGGTGGCTCCGGCCGGTATTGCAGAGACTCTTCCCGGACGTCCCGCCGCAACATCCCGCGATGGGATCGATCGTGATGAACCTCTCGGCCAACGTGCTGGGGCTCACCAACGCCGCGACGCCGCTTGGGTTGCGGGCCATGCGCGATCTCGAGCAGCTCAATCCCCATCCCGGCACGGCGACGAATGCCATGTGCACCTTCCTGGCGATCAATACGGCTTCGGTGCAGTTGGTGCCGGTGACGGCCATCGGAATTCTGGTCGCAGCCGGCGCGAGCAATCCTTCGGCAATCGTGGGAACGACGCTTCTGGCGACGATCATGACGTGCTGTGCCGCGCTGGTAGCCGTGAAGGGCTTCGAGCGCCTACGGCGGTTCAGACTTCCAACAGGCTCCCAAGCTGCACGGGCAACGGAAGGTTTGCCGGCAACCGCATCCGCCGGGATTTCGCCGGAGCCCGCCGTGGAAGCGGCTCCGCCGCTCGGCTGGCCGGGCCGGGTGATCATCGTTGGATTGATGGCGATCTTCGTGGGGTTGTGGGCCGCGACGGCGTTTCCGGAGTGGTTCGGGCGCGCCGCGACCGCGCAGCAGCTTGCGGAGCCGCGCTTTGCCCGCGGGGTGAACGCGCTCTCCCTGCTCGCGGTCCCGTTTTTGCTCGCCGGGATTCCGCTCTACGCCGCCTTGAAACGGCTGAAGGTCTACGAAGAATTCGTGGAAGGGGCGAAAGAGGGTTTCCAGGTGGCGGTCAAAATCATTCCCTACCTGGTGACGATGCTGCTGGCGATCGCGATGTTTCGGGCCGGAGGCGGCATCGAACTCCTGACGCGGGGGCTGCAACCGGTGCTCGAAGCACTGCGGTTTCCGGGCGAATTACTGCCGATGGCACTGATGCGGCCTTTGAGCGGCAGCGGCTCACTCGCGATTTTGTCGGATCTGGCCAAGCAATTCGGCGCGGACCACTCGATCACGCGGATGGCCGCGACGTTGTATGGCAGCTCCGAGACCACGTTTTACGTGCTGGCGGTGTATTTCGGATCGGTCGGCATCCAACGCACGCGCCATGCGTTGCCGGCGGGCCTGGTGGCCGATGCGGTGGGCGTGGTGGCCTCGGTAGCGGTCTGCCGCTGGATACTGGGGTAAACCAAAATCAGGGCTGCGCTGCCGGCGCGGCGGGGGCCGGCGCAGGACTCGGATCAGGCTTAGGTTCCAAAGCAAAGGGCGGAACGGCAGGCGCCGCTTCCTTTTTTTCGGCGATTTCCAGATACAACCGATGCGCATCGCGAAAGCGGGGGGCATCCTGAAGGGCCAGCAAGACTTGGCGCTTCGCTTCGGGATCGCCGGTCCGATGGAGCAATCGGGCGAGGTCGTAGCGGATCGCGGCGGGGTCCGGGGGATTGAGCTTAAGCAGCGTGCGGTACGCGGAGATCGCCTTCACGGGAACGGCGGACGCTTCCGCCGCGCTGGCCAGGGCCCGGTAGGATTGGGGCAAGGCGGGGTTCACCGCGATCAGGCGCTCGGCAAACGTCTGCAGCGCGGATGGAGAGAGGGGGGCGAGCGGTTCAGCCGAGCCTTCGGCGGAACGCTGGAAGTCCAGTTCGATCAAGCGGGCCAGTCCGGCGCCGGCCTCGGGATCGATCTCGGCCCAACGTTGCAGGACCGCTCTTTCCTTCCCGGGCTCGCCGAGCTGGCGATAGACGAGCGCCAATTGGCGATACGCGTTGTCCCCGCCTTGTTGCTCCGGGTACGTTTCGAGGCATTTTTCGAGGAGAGGGGCGGCTTCCGCCCAGTTTTGCAACTCCATCAATTCCGCCGCGCGTTCGCTGAGCACCCAGAAATTGTCGGGATGGAGATTGGCCCAGGTGCGGTCGATCTCTCCCTGCTCGTCGCGCTTCGGTTTCGCCCACACGGTGTCGGGACCGAGCGCTCGGGCCTTTTCCTTGGCGAACGCTTCGAACTCCTTCTCCAGAGCGGTCATGGGCTGAGTGTGGGCGACGAGCGCGTCATTGATGGCGCGGCCTTCGCCCAAGTCGCGGAGAATGCGCTGAATCGATTCCAGCCCGAATTTGCCGACGATATACTCGACGACGAGGGAGCATTGGTAATACGCGAACTGGAGGTGCAAGGCACTCTTGGGGGCCATGAAGGCGGCGCTCAGGTCCGCGATCGGCTTCATCTCGCCTTCGAGGATGAACTCACGGTACTTGGGCGTGATCTGTTCTCCCCAGCGTGGATCGGCCTGCCGTTCTTCGTAGACCGAGATGCCCTCACTCAGCCAGCGGGGCATTTTGTTTTTGGTGAGATTGAGGGTGACCACATGGCAGAACTCGTGCCAGAGGACGGAAGGCCAGTGCATGTTTTGCGAGACCGGGCTGTTCGCGGTGATCACGTTCCCAAAGCAGACGCCGAGATAGCCCTCCCCGCCCGGCATGCCGAAGGTGCGGACCGCGAAGTCTTTCTGCTGCGGAAAAATCTCCACGGTCACGCGCTCGGTGAGTTCGAGGCCGTATTTCCGGGTCAGCTCGGTGCGGGCTTTTTCCAGCAGATCGAGCGCACGGGCCCCATAGATCTCCGCTTCGTTCTCCGACATGCGGAGGTAAAAATGGTCGTTCGTGAGCGTGACGAACTTGCGCATCGTATCGTGGAGCGTGACCAGGTTGTAACTGGAAACATCGTAGGCATCCGCTTCAAAGACCGCGTGGGCCAGGCTCCAGCCCTCTCCCTCCTGTCCGAGGCGGAGCAAGTCCTGAGCGAGCTGAATCTTGGCGGGCAGATAATCGGGCTGGAATTTCAGGGCCTGCCGCTGGAATTCAGCGCCTTCGCCGAAACGATATTTTTGGGACAGTTTCAGCCCAATCTTGTGATCGACCTCGGGATTGGTGGTCCAGTAGCGCAAGCCGGCGCTCCGGGCGTTCGCCTCGCCTTCCGCATCGTTGCGCAGCCGAGCCAGCACGGCGCGATAGGCCCACATGGGGGGATAGTTGGGGTTGACCTGGGCGATCTTATCGAGCTCCTCGGCGGCCGATTTGTATTCCTCGGCGTCCACGAGATGATCCACCAGGAGCATGCGGCCGCGCAGGTGGTTCGGATTTGCCTCGAAGGCTTTCTCGAGCGCACGGAGCATTTCCCGCCGGTTGTCGGGTTCGAGCGCTTCCGCGAGGCCCACCAGAAAATCGGGGTCATCCTTGAATTTTTGCAGCCCCTCCTGAAAGGCCTTGGCGGCCAGCGCGTAATCGTGTTTCCCGAGGGCCAGCCGCCCCACGGCGAGCGGCCCATCGCGCAATTCGGGATCGGACTTGCGGGCGGGCGAGAGAAAATTATCGAGGACCAGCCGGGGATCGACCCCGAGGAGCACCGCAGCTTCGCCGAGGGCGACGACATCGGCGGCGTTGCCCAAGCCCAGCCGGCGTCCGCCGGCGAGCTGGTTGATCTCGTCCAGCATCTCGTTGGCGGCATCGACCTCGCCCGCGCTGCGAAAGATGTGGTAGGCCGCCAGCCGCATCCGGACACTGTAGTAGTAGGCGCGGCAAGCCTGCTGAATCGCCTCCCGGGCCTCGGGATACCGCCCCGTCATCCACAAGCTGTTGGCGTGCAGGAGGCGCACGTCTTCCCCGCGCTCGCGGGCCGCCAGGGCGGCCGTGGTTTGTTCGACCACGTCGGCATACTTGCCGGCGATGAAGGCCTTGGCGGTCTCCACGCGATCGAAGTCCGCCGCATAACAGAGAGTTTCGCCTCCGAGCAGGACGCTGCAGAGGCACGCCGCGAGGAATTTGCGGGCCGTGCGCACGGCTTGTTCCTAACCGCGCCGGCACCGTTGCGCAAGCGGACTGTGCCGGCCCGCCAGCGGTCGGCGGACCGGCCGCCTTCGGCTTAACGATCGATCGCAGCGAGCGGCTGGCCGGCCGAGGCGCCGGACGCTTCGGCTTCCCATCCCCCGCCCAGCGCTTTGGCCAGGAGGATCGTCGCGATCGCCCGCTGGCCGCGCAGTTGGGTTTCCTGCCGTTCCGCCTGCAAGGCCGCCCGCTGCGCATCCACCACGTCGAGGTAGCTCGAGAGGCCCTTCTGGTAGCGCTCATTCGCGAGGTTCGCCGTGTCCCGCGCCGAATTGAGCGCCCGGTTCACCGCATCGCCTTGCGCGGCCAGCGTGCCCAGATCGGACAGCGAATCCTCCACTTCGCGAAACGCGACGAGGATCGAACCGCGATAGGCGGCCACGGATTGTTCATAGTGCGCCTCCGCCGCGGCGAGGTTGGCACGATTGCGCCCGCCTTCGAAGATCGGCACATGGATGCTGGGCCCGATGGACCAGAACCGGCTGGGCCAGTCCACCAGGGTTCCGAGATCGGCGCTGGCCAGGCCGGCCGCGCCGGTCAGCTTGATGCGAGGGAAGAAGGCGGCCTTCGCGACGCCGATCCGGGCGGAGTCGGCGGCGAGCCGTCGTTCCGCGCCGACGACATCCGGACGGCGTTCCAATAGACTCGAAGGCAGCCCCACCGGAATGTGCGGGACCGGCACGGCGCTGTTGCTCGTCGCCACGCCGAAAGTCCCGGGCGCCTGCCCGCATAACACCGCCAAGGCGTGCTCGACCTGGGCGCGAGCGCGGGTGAGGGCATGCAACTCGGCTTCTACATTGGCCGATTCGGTGCGGGCGCGCGTGACGTCGACCTCGTTGATCAAGCCGGCTTCGCGGCGCGTCTCCTGCAACTGGACGGCATCCCGGCGCAGGGCCAGGGTGGCTTCCACGACGACCTTCTCGGCATCGAGAGACCGGATCAGATAGTAATTTCGGGCCACGTCGGCCGTGAGGGTTAACAACACCACTTGCAGGTCGGCCGCGGCGGCCCGTGCGTCCGCCCGCGACGCCTCGACCGAACGCCGCACCCGGCCCCAGATATCGAGTTCGTAGTCCAGATCGAAAGACGTCGAGAAGCTATCATCCTCGAGCTTTTGCCCCGGCACCCGGGCCTGGCTTCCGCTGGAGCGGTATCGACTATAAGCGCTGTTGCCCGCCACGTTCGGATACAACTCCGCCTCGCTGACCCGGGCCAGGGCGCGAGCCTCGGAGACTCGCGCCACCGCCCGTTGGAGATCCTGGTTGGCGGCGACCGCCTGGGTTTCGAGCGCATCGAGATCCGGATCCTCGAAGACCCGCCACCACTCGGCCGGCAAGGTGACCACGGTGTTGGAACTGGCGCGTTCCTTCCAGCGTTCCTGCCGCGGCGTGGTGGGCCGCGCAAAATCGGGCCCGACCGCGCAACCCGCGAACAGGACAGCCGCGGCCACGAGAACCGCCAGACCGAAACCGGGCGAGGATCTCCCGCTCGAAGCGCGGGCTGTCGGAGTTTCCCGCCGCTTGATATCGGCCGCCTGAGGCCGGAGCGGTTGTTTAGGCGAGAGAGGGCGTCTCACGATCGGTCGAGGAATGAGAGTTTCGCCTTCCATAGATATTTCCCGATGCATCATAACTGGGCCTTCGCTTGAGCCAAAAGTTGTTCCTTCCGCAGATTCGCGGCCACGGAGGGCCGGGTCGATTGCACGAACAGATCGACTTGTTGCCCGACATAGACCGGACGGTCCTGCGGGCGTTCGAACGAGTAGATCACCTGCAACACGCGCGTATCCACCCGCTCCGTGCTCGAGCCGGTCAACGAGACCTTCGGCACGACGTACGGTTCGATCCGCACGAATGAAAGCTGGATGGGTTGCATGGTATCGCCCTTGAGATAGGCCGTCGCCTTTTGCCCGGCCTGGAGCCGGGGCGCGTTCTGCTCATCCACATCCGCGCGCACTTGCAACCGATCCAGATCGCCGAGCACCACCGGGGCGGTCTTGGGAGTGGCGGAAGCGTATTCGCCCGGCCGGATGTTCACCTGCAAAATGGTGCCGTCTCTCGGCGCGAGAACGGTGATGCGTTCGAGTCTTACCTTGTTCTGCGCCACTTGCGCCCGGGCGGCCTCTAGTTGGGCGTGGGCGACCATGACATCGTTCTCCTTGGTTCGCACCTCTTCCGCGCTGACGGCTCGCGGATCGTTCACGCGTTTCAAGCGCGCTAGTTGATCTTCCAGACGGTGCAAGGTCGCTTCCGCGACCGCGGCGTTCGCCTCATTGACGACGAGCTGCGCCCGAAGCTCGCGGTCGTCCAGCGTGAACAACGGCTGGCCTTCCGTGACCGCGTCCCACACCTTCGCATGGACCTGGCTGACCAACCCGGCCTCCGGCACGCCGATCAACACGTTTTCGCGGAGAGCCTCGATGATGCCCGAAGCGGCCACGCTGGTCGCGTAGGGCTTGGGCGAGGGGTCGATCGGCGGGCCTTTGACGGGAGATTGGCCGTTCAAATGGACGACCAGCATGATGGTCGCGCCGGTTCCGGCCGCTGCGAGATAAACCGTAGGTTTCTTCAGTAGCATAAGAATGATGATGTGAATTTGATGTTATAGTTAATCGCATTGAGAATTAGTGAGCGCGAACGGTCTCCGTGCCATTTGTTTCGGTGTGGTCGATCCGGCCGTCCTCCATGTAAGTCATGCGGTCGGCATACTTGAACACGCGGTTGTCGTGCGTCACGATGATCACGCAACGATCCGGGCGCGCCGCGACTCCGCGCAGCAATTCCATGACCTTCGCGCCATTCTCGCTATCCAGCGCCGCGGTCGGTTCGTCGCAAATGATGAGTTTGGGCTCATGCACCAACGCCCGCGCGATAGCCACCCGCTGCTGCTGGCCGCCGGATAGCATATTCGGGCGGTGATGCATCCGCTTGCCCAGGCCCACTTTCTCCAACATCTCGGCCGCGCGCTTTTCGGCCTCCGGCGCTTTGTGGCCCTGGATGCGGAGCGGAACGCTGACGTTTTCGACGCAGTTCAACGTGGGAATGAGGTTGTACTGCTGAAAAATGAACCCGATGTTGGCCGCGCGGAATCGAGTGACGCTCGCCTTGTCCAGCGAATGGAGCGGGGCGTCGAACACCTTGACCTCTCCGCGGTCCACTCCCAGCGTGCCGGCGATCACGCTCAGGAGGGTCGTTTTTCCGCACCCGGAAGGGCCCACCAGCATTAACAGTTCTCCCATCCGGGCTTCGAAGTGAATATTCTTCAGCACTTCGGTCCGCGCCTCGCCCTCGCCGAAGCCCTTGTTCACCCCGGCCGTTTGCACCGCCAGTTCCCGTGTCGATGGCATCTCGTTCTGCATACGGGTGAGATGTAGCCCCGATCCGGCGGTCGCAAAATAGCCCGTCGGTATTAGTATTCCTGCGCCATGTATCGACGGGACCGTATCGCGGGCGCACGCTGGGCGGCGTGAGAGCCAACGATCTGGAGCAGCGGCACGACCGGCTGCGGCAGTTTCTCGAGGCGACCACCGCCAGCCTGGGGCGCGCCGAGCGCCGGCGGTGGGCGGGATGTTATGTGCGGGGGCTGTTGCTGGATGGGGCGCGCAAATCCATCGAGCCCTTGGCCGCGCGCGTCGGGGCGGATATGCAGGCCCTGCAACAGTTTGTGGGGCAGAGCCCCTGGCTGGCGGAACCGCTCCAGGCGGCCGTGAACCGGCAGGCGAGCCGCGCCCTGGCCCCGGCCCAGTACTGGATCGTCGACGAAACCAGCTTTCCCAAACAGGGCCCGCACTCCGTGGGGGGTGGCGCGCCAGTATTGCGGCGCCCTGGGCCAGGTGGCCAACTGCCAGGTGGCGGTCAGCCTGCACTGGAGCAGCACCGCGCCAAAAAAAAATCTGGCCCTGACCCGGCTGGCCGTGCGCTGGCGCCGGAGCCCCTGCTGATCCGGCTGAGCGGACGCTGTCCCTGGTGCGAGACGAGCTTCCACGATGCTGGATCACATGAGGGGACTTCCCAAAACCTCGTTTTTCAAAGCGAGGCGTTTGCAATTGAAACAGGGGGAAAACGGGATGGCCGGCCCGCGCCGAGTGGAATGAAGCGGGGGGTTCCGCGAAGGGGAGGAAGGGGGGGAAGGGGGGGAAGGGGGGGCGAGAAGGTCTGGCGGTGGCGTTTGGTCGGCCGCGC
>CAYZKY010000052.1:0-35369 GCA_964478815.1 uncultured Verrucomicrobiota bacterium | reverse complement strand
TGTCCGATCCGGACCGCTCAGAAGACTCGGAAAAAATTAGATGCGTTTGCCCTGCCATATCGGGCAGGGCGAGCCCAGCCCTCTTTGGGGGCCCGGCGGCAAAACCCCGCGCTTTGCGCGGGGATCTTTATGGTGCATCCGGCGACCGCTGCCGCCCACCAACGCGGACGCTTGTTCAATGGTAAAAAGCGCATGGTTGCTTCGGCTCTGGTTTCGGTCGTGCAACGAGGAAATCACCGCCGCCGTGTCGCCCGCTCCTGCAGCCAGCGAATGTCCCGGTTGTTGGGCTGGCGCAGGACGGTAATCCACTGGTTCCTGCCCTTCCCGAGCGGCACGAGCGAGCGCGGATCCTGCCAGCGTTTCAACTCGGAATGTCCGTCGGCGAAGGAGTAGCTGGTGGCGTTGCCGTGGTAAAAGGGCAGCAGATCGTCCGTGAACTGCGTTTCAGCCGGTTTGTCGGGGTAGCCCGTCATGTCGAAGTGCAGGCTGGGATACCCGTTTTGGTCCTCGCGCTGGTCGCTGAAGACAATGGTGCTGGAGGGGCCGGGATCGACAATATCGTTGAGGCTTCGGTAAAGCCGCCAAGTCGTCGCGGACAACCCCGGCCCGCGCTCGAAGCCGTCGCCGTAACCGCCCATCCAGGCACTCATCGCCATCGTCCGCACTCGCTCGACCCGCTGGCCCTTGCGCGATCCGCTGGCCCTTGCGCGGACCGCTGGTGGGCACGACGAACGAACGCTCGGCGGGGCACCTGAAGATTCCTGCCGCCTGGCCGCCATACGGCCAAAGCACGCTCTTTTTGATAGCGTAGTCCACATCCCAGTTGGAGCGGTTGCCGCCATCGAAGTCCCCGTAACCCTTGACCCAGGCGAATGGCTCAGCCGCCGACGACAAGGCCGCCGCGAAGGGAATGCGGTCCCGGCTGTCGTGCGCGTACATCAGCCAGGCCAGCGTCAGTTGCTTGTGATTGTTCAGGCACTGGATTTGCCGCGCCTTCAGCTTCGCCTGGCCCAGCGCCGGCAGAAGCATCCCCGCCAGGATGGCAATGATGGCGATCACCCCCAGCAGCTCGATGAGAGTGAAGCCGCTGGAAGCGCGGACGGGCAACCGTAGGCGCTGCGCCAGTCCGTTGGATTCGCTGATTGTCATGGTGCTTGATGCTGTTCCAACCTGAGAACGCCGCGAGCCGCCTGTTCTTAACAGAAATCGTCGTCGCGACGCACTTCGGGAGTGCCCCCGGCCATCGTTCCCCGCCGCTTGTTTGTTAAACTTTGCCTGGCGCGCCCGTTCTCACGTTGAATGGTCGCCGTGTCCGCCGAAACCGAAGATTCGCTTGCCACGCGGCCGAGCCTGCTGGCGCGGCTGAAGGATTGGAACCAGCAGACCGCCTGGGGCCAGTTCGATGCCGATTACGCCCCGCTCCTCCGCAACGTCGCGCGCAAAGCCGGCCTCACCGACACGGAAGCCGATGAAGTCGTGCAGGAGACCTTGCTCGCCGTCGCAAGGAAGATCGGGGAATTCGATCATGCCGGACGCCCGGGCTCATTCCGCGCCTGGCTCTACCAGCAAGCCCGCTGGCGCATTGCCGACCAGTTTCGCGCCCGCTGCCGGAGCCGCCCCATGCCGGCTCCCACGGAACCTCTCCAACAGGAAAGCCAGCACGATGGCGGCCGGCCCCTCTCAGGCGGCTTCGCCGCGGCCGAACCGCCCTCCCATCCCGGGCCTGCCGATGGCGTCCCCTCCGCCGATCCCGCCTTCGAGCGGCTCTGGAACGAGGAATGGGAAACTCATCTGCGACAGACCGTCTTGGATCGCGTCAAACGCCAGGTCAGCGCCCGTCAATTCCAGCTCTTCGACCTCCACGCCCTCCAGGGCCTCCCCGTTCGCGCCGCCGCCCAAGCCGCCGGGGCCAGCATCGCCGCCGTCTACATGGCCAAAAGCCGCGTCGCGCGCCTCCTCCGCCGCGAATCCAACCGCCTCCGCAACCTGCCAAGTTCACAAACCTGACTTCCGCCCCCCCGTCCGGCGTCCGGGGATACCCAACCCACCTCCGGCCCTCGCGTCGCCCCATCCGATACACCGCCCGGCCTTCCCCACCTCCCGCTGCAAAACCCCCGTCATTCCGCCTATTCCACCTATTCCACCCCTCATCTTCCACCTTCCACTCCCACCCCGCCAAACGCTCGCCCGCCATCCCTCCGCCGCTCCCCGCCCCCAAAACCCCTCGAAAAGGCCCGAAATGCCCCTTCCCGCCCCCGGATTTCCGGCCCACCGGCCGCCCGCGGCGGATGCCGTCTGCGTCCCGCCATCCCGGTACCACCACCGTTCCCGATCGCACCCGCCCCCGTTGGCCTTCCCCCTTGGCAGATCGATCCCCGTGATCTCCAAGCAACTAAAGCCGAAAGTCGACATGGAATAACAAAGTACTTGATTGTTACACCATACTATGCGATAGAGTGAAAGAGTAATAATGTAGAATTAACGCCATGAACGCGACCGCCGCCATCTTCGCTCTTTCGCCTACGCGGCCTGTTCTGTTCCTCCCACCTCATTTCCCGGAATTCTCCACTCGAACAGCCCGTAGTCCCGGAAATCCCGCATCGAGCATTTCGCGCCGCTTCCCCTCGCTCGAACCCCTCTCGAAGGCCCGTAAGTTGGGTTCGTGGGACCAAAAACGACCGAATTTAAAATTTTTTGAGAGTTCAAACTTCCTTGGTGCTGCATGTTAAAACCTTGCATGCATAAGTCGAATATTTTTAAATCGACACAAACTACTTTCCTTCCGCGGCCCTTCCCCATCGGCCCGACCGGCCAACGCATCGCCGTAACGAACCTGCCGCACCCTCCCCGGTTCCATCCACCGCCCGATTTGCAATTCCTGCGGGTTGAATTCCGTCCGCCGGTTTGCTATCAAATCGCCCGTGGTGACCTGCGACAACCCGCTCATACCGTCCCGGCTGAACCGCGCGCTCGTTCGAGCGGCCGCAGGGTTGCTCCTGTGCCTTGGCGCCTTGTTTCCTTTCTCGAAGGCCGCTGAGTCCGTCCCTCTCCCCGAATCGATGCCCGACCCGCTCGAGGCCCTCAACCGCCGACTCTGGGACGTCAATACCGCCGCCATGAAGTACGTCATCCGCCCCACCGGCAAGGGCTACCGCGCCATCGTCCCCAAGCCCCTCCGCCGCGGCTTCACCAACGTCGGCCGGAACATCCAGTACCCCAAACGGCTCGCCAATTACCTCCTGCAAGGCCGCTGGATCGACCTGCGCGACGACAGCTACCGCTTCCTCGTCAACTCCGTCTTCGGCCTGGGCGGCCTGTTCGATATCGCGAGCCGCCACGGCATCCCCCGCAACGAAGCCGACCTCGGCCAGACTTTCGCCAAATGGGGTTGGGACGCGAACTTCTACCTCATGCTCCCCCTCCTAGGCCCCAGCGATGATCGCGACGGCCTCGGCCGCATCGGCGATTCCTTCGCCAGCCCGCTCACCTATTTCTCGCCCTACTCCTACATCCCCCTCGGCATCACCTACAACGATCTGGCCGAGGACGCGGACACCTACACCCGCCTCATCGATTCCGAGCAGGACCCCTACTATCTGCTGCGGTTCGTCTGGACCTTCCAGCGGGATTACTCTTCCATCGATGCGGAGCTTCGCGGCGAACAGGATGTTCCTTCCCTCGACACCCTGGGCACCCTCTCGTTCGGCATTCGCGAACCGGGTTTTCCCGAACGCGCCCGGACGATCCGCATCCCCGGCCTGGTCGGCGGCGAAAAGCTGGCCTGTTCCGTCTGGCTCCAAAAGGAACGCTCCCCCATTGTCTACTTGCTCCCCGGCCTCGGCTCGCACCGTCTCAATGGCTCGGTGCTCGGGCTCGCCGAACTGCTCTACGCCCAGGGCTATTCCGTCGCCGTAATCAGCAGCGCCTTTAATTTCGAATTCATCCGCGCCGGCAATGCCAGTCCGCTGCCCGGCTATGCTCCAAACGACACCCGCGAAATCGCCCGCACCTTGGCGGTGCTCCACCGCCAGCTCGAGGCCCGCCATCGTCCGGGTTTCAGCGGCAAGGCCCTCGCCGGGTACTCGATGGGCGGCTTCCACACGCTCTATCTCGCCGCGAACCCCGCCCCCGAGATCGCTTTCGATCGCTACGTCGCCATCCACGTTCCCGTCCGCCTGCTCCACGGCGTGCAAATGCTGGATTCCTGCTACCGCTCCCCCCTGGCCTGGCCGGAAAACGAGCGAGCCGCCAACATTCGCAACACCATCCGCAAGGCCGCCAACCTGCGCACGCTTCTTTCGAGCGGCATCACGACCAATGTGCCTCCGCTCAATGCCATCGAATCCCGCTTCCTGATCGGCGTGGCTTTCCGGCTCATTCTCCGCGACGCCATCTACACCACGCAGGTCCGCACTAATCAACAGATCCTCCGCGCGCCCCTCGATCCCCGCTGCCGCGAAGCCGTCTACCGCGAAATCCTCGAATTCTCCTTCGAAGATTACCTGGAGAAATTCGTCGCGCCGTATTACCGCTCGCAAGGGATCGACCTCACCGATCCCGCCGTCCTCGGGCCGGCCACCGATCTCCGCCAGCATCAGGACGCGTTGCGCCAGCATCCTAACGTTCGCGTCATCGAAAACCGCAACGACATCCTCGTCGAGCCCGCCGACATTGAATGGCTCCAAGCCACGTTCGGCGATGACAGATTCCGCTTGTTCGAGCGCGGCGGCCACCTCGGCAATTTTTCCGACCCCGCCGTTCAGCAGGCTGTTTTTGCAGCCTTCGCCGGATTTGAATCGCTCCCCCGAAATTCCGCGCAGCAGTGACTCTTTCCGGAACTCGTGCTTGTACAAATCGGCGCAGTTTCACCCACCGGCCAGAAATTCGCGCCCATTGCCGAAATCGATTTGGCGGGCCACGCTGGGGTGAATGACCCCGCTGCATCAGAAATCGTCGCTCGCGCGCATCCGGGAGCGTTTCGACGGCGAGGTCGAACGATTCGCCAGGCTTGAGACCGGCCAGCAAGCCGCCATCGATTCTCCCCTCATGCTCGAACTGATCGCCGCCGCCGCGGCGCAATTCCTGCAACCGGGCCACGCCATCCTCGATCTCGGCTGCGGCGCGGGCAATCTCACCCTCAGCGTGCTCGGCCACGTCCATCCGCTCGATTGCCACCTCGCCGACCTGAGCGCGCCGATGCTCGAACGGGCCAAGGAGCGCGTCGGCGCCGCCACCACCGGACGGATCGAGGGCCGGCAGGAGGACATGCGGAACCTTGCTTTCGCGCCGGAATCGTTCCACGCCATTCTCGCCGGGGCCGTCCTCCACCACCTCCGCGATGAGGCGGATTGGCGCACGATGTTCGACCGCCTCTTTCGCTGGCTCAAGCCGGGCGGCGCGCTCTTCGTCTCCGATCTGCTCGCCTTCGATCATCCGGGCATTCAGGCGATCATGTGGGAGCGTTACGGCACGTACCTCGAAGGGCTCGGCGGACCGGAGTACCGCCGGAAGGTGTTCGACTATGTGGAGGAGGAGGACTCGCCCCGGTCCTTGCTCTTCCAGTTCGATCTCCTCCGCTCGGCCGGCTTCGCCGAGTGGGACGTGCTCCATCGCCACTCCGTCTTCGGCGCGTACTACGCCCGGAAAGCATCATGACCCCCGACACTCTCGCCGAAAGCACCCGCCGCCAGGTCGTCTGGCGCCTGATCCCTTTTCTCATTCTCCTCTACGTCATCGCCTACCTGGATCGCGTGAACGTCAGTTACGCCAAGCTTCAGATGTCCGAGGATCTGAAATTTAGCGAGGCGGTATACGGATTCGGCGCGGGCGTCTTTTTCATCGGCTATTTCCTGCTCGAAATCCCCGGCACGCTTATCGTCGAGCGCTGGAGCGCGCGCCTTTGGATCTCCCGCATCATGATCTCCTGGGGCATCGTGGCGGTGCTGATGGGCTTTATCGAGACGAAGATGCAGTTCTACGTGCTCCGCTTTTTGCTCGGTTTGGCCGAGGCGGGTTTCTACCCCGGCATCATCATCTACCTCAGCCACTGGTTTCCCCGGCGGGATCGGGCCAAGGCGGTGGCCTTGTTCATGATCGGCAGCCCGGTGGCGAGCATTCTCGGCGGGCCGGTCTCCGGCGCGATCATGGAGTACGTCCAGTGGGGCGGCCTGGCCGGGTGGCGCTGGGTCTTCATTCTCGAGGCCATCCCGGCCGTCGTGTGCGGCTTGATCGTCCCTTTTTACCTGACCGACCGGCCGGAACAAGCCCGCTGGCTGGGTGCGGCGGAGAAGGAATGGCTGATCGCGGAACTGGCCCGCGAAAAGGCCTCCTCTCCCGGCCACGCCGGACACAATTACTGGAAGGTCGTGAAGGAACCGAGCGTCCTGCTTCTCACCGCCATCTATTTCTTCGGGATCACCGGGCTGTACGGCTTCACCCTGTGGCTGCCGACCTTGCTCAAGAGTTTCTCCGGGCGAAGCACGTTCGAGGTGGGCCTGCTCTCGGCCATTCCGTACCTCGCCGCCCTAGGGGTGATGCTGGCGGCCGGCTGGTCCTCCGACCGCCGCCAGGAACGGATCTGGCACACCGCGATTCCGCTGTGCGTCGCCAGCGTCGCTTTCGTCGGCAGCGTCCTGACCCAGGACCGTCCCGTCGTTTCCATGGCGCTCCTGTGCCTGGTCGGCGCGGGGTGTTGGGCTTTCATCCCCTGCTTCTGGACCCTGCCGACCGCCGTATTGACCGGGGCCAGCGCCGCCGTGGCGGTCGGGCTCATCAATTCGTTCGGCAATCTCGGCGGCTTTGTGGGCCCGTACGCGGTCGGGTTCCTGAAGGATCGGACCGGGACGTTCATGGGGGGCGTGCTCTTCCTCGCCGGTTCGCTGCTGCTCGCCTCGTTCTGCGTGCTGCTCTTCCGCCGCAGCCGGTTTCGTGAGCGTTGAGCGCCCACCCCCCTGTTTTTTGGCGAGGAGGGGGCAAATGTAGAATCGGGAGGGGGCCCGCCTGAGGGCGACAGTCCGAACGAGGGAGAGAGGCGATGGCCGGACGGCACCCCCCCCCTGCTTTTTTTGACCGGACAGGTGGGCGTGGGGGAGCCGGAGGGGGCAATGTTGGGGCAGGAAAGGGCATTTCGGGATTTTTGGGGCGTTTTTGGGGGCAAGGACGGGCCGGATGAGGGCGACGAAGGGCACGGGGAAGCGTGGCCAAAAAGTAGACTGCGGTGAAAGCCGGGTGAGGAGGGCGAGACGGAGCTTGGCGGCGGAAGGAGGGTAAACATTGGAGAGCAGACGGGGGCGTTTGGTCGCAGGAAGTCCTATTTACGGGGGTTTTGCGGGGCAGTTGGGGGCAGGAAAAGGGCGGGGCGGGGCGGGGAAGGGGCCGGGCTGGCGCTACCGGGTGGAGGCCCCCCCCATTTTTTTGAGGGACGAGTGACGCGGGGATGGATTGGTTCCCGGGAAGAGAAAGCATTACGGGCGCGCGGAAGGGCAGGAAGTGGGGACTCCCTGGGGCAGAGTTATGGTTGGGCCATCCGGGGACGGGTCGGAACGGGAGGCACGGCGGGGGGCCGGGACTGCTGTTCGGAGACGATCCGGATGACCACGAAACGTTCTTCGCAGTCATGGAGGGAAGATGGCGCAGGATGAGTTGAAAGTCAATGTTGACTTTGTGGAGTCTGCATTTTGAATTTTGCTAGTTGGATAGGATGGATAGGAATTGCTCCCGCGCTCTGGCGCGCCACCGAGAATCACCGTATTCAGGGCACCTTATGCCGCAACACCCGCTTGCTGATAGTTCCACGGATGGGTAGGGTTCATCTCAACTGCCGACCACGACGCACCCTTTGGGTAATCGAAAGATTCAATCATTCGGGCAAATGCAGACGAAGCCATCCTCATGAATCCTATCGCGAAGAAAAACGATCCGATCCCTTTCTCCCAATCTCGAACAGCCGCTTCCGGGAGTTTCGCTGCGAATCGACGGCGCACCTGGAATTGGATTGGCCGCGCGGTCCTGGCCGGCCTCATTCTGCTAGCGGTTTTGTTGCCTGGGAACGCCAACGCCCAGACGCCGTCTTTCCAGTGGGCCAAACGCGTCGCCAGCACCACCACGGACCTGGAGTTTCCCCTCGGGATGGCCTTGGACAGCCAGGGCAACAGTTATGTGACGAGCTGGTTCGATGGCACGAACGATTTTGGCGGCGTTACCCTGACCAACACGACCGGTGGAGGACAGGACATCTTCGTGGCCAAGTACGATGCCGCGGGCGTGCTCCAATGGGCGAAACGCGCCGGCGGCAACACCCCCGAATGGGATGCCGGATGCGGGATTGGCGTGGATAACGCCGGAAACGTCTATGTGACGGGCGCGTTTGTCGGCACGGCGGACTTCGATGGTTTAACGCTGACTGGCTCGACCAGGAACGAGTTCTTTCTCGCCAAATATGACCGTGCCGGCACGGTTCAGTGGGTCCGGGAATCCACGGGCGGAAGCTCCGTTTACGGCACCGCCCTAGCCGTGGACAGCGAGGGGAATTCTTATGCCACTGGCTACGCCGACAATAGCCTGAGCGTCACGTTCGGGACGACGGAGTTGGCCAGCGCCAGTCTCAGCGGTTACAGCGCGTTTCTCGTCAAGTATGACAACACGGGCACGGTCCGGTGGGCGCAGTTGATGGGCGGCCCTGGCCATACTTACGCCGTCAAGGTTGCGGTGGATGCCGCGGGGAATGTTTATGTGCGCGGATCGTTCAGTGAGAACATGACGATCGGCACCAGCAATCTGGTCAGCACGGGCCCGGACGACGCGTTTATCGCCAAGTTTAATTCCGCTGGAACATTGGTTTGGGCCCGGCAGGCAGGAGGGGAAGGCGGCGACGCTGGTGCGGATGGGGGGGTAGTGGTGGACTCGGCTGGGAATGTGTATATCAGCGGTGCGTTCGACAGCACGATCAACTTCGGCGGCGGGATCAGCCTCGCGAACGTCGGCGCGGTGCGCGAAGGCTTCGAAGCGTTCGATGCCTTTGTCGCCAAATACAACAGCGCCGGTGTGCCGCAGTGGGCCCGCCGGGCCGGAGGCACAAGACTCGATATTTATTGGGACGTCGCTCTGGACGGGCAAGGCAATGTTTACGCGGCGGGGGCGTTGAGTTCCGACGCGGTCGCACCGAGCGGTTCCGGGGGGGCGATGATCGCGAAGTACGACCCGGCGGGAACGCTCCAGTGGGCTCACTCCGCCAGCGGCCCGCCCGCAAGTCCGATTTCTTCGGTTGTGGCAAAAGTGGCCGTCGATCCGGCCGGGCATGCCTTTCTGGCCGGATTGTATTCAACGCCCACCACCTTCGGCACGACTGTCCTGCAACCGCAGGGTTACTGGAATTTCTTCCTCACAAAAATCACCTCTGGTGAGCCCGTCATTACCTTGCAACCGCAGAGCCAGACGGTAAATGCCGGCCAGAATGTCAGTTTCTCGGTCACAGCTACTGGGACGGCGCCGTTGACGTACCAGTGGCGTTGGGAAGGAGCCGATCTCGAAGGAGCAACGAGCGCCGTCTACAGTCTGCCGGCCGTGCGGATGGACCAGGCCGGGGCTTATACAGTTCGGGTGAGCAACAGCGCCGGTTCCGTTACGAGTGCGCCGCCTGCCTTGCTGACGGTCAATCCTGCCATGTCGGGCACGGTGGTGGCGTGGGGAAGCAATGATCGCGGCGAAACGAACGTCCCCACGGGCTTGAACGGCGTGACAGCCGTTGTGGGAGGGAACGATCATAGCCTGGCCTTGAAGAGCGATGGTACCGTTGTGGCATGGGGGTCCAACGACTTCGGTCAGTCTACCATTCCAGCCGACATGAGCGGGGTGACCGCGATCGCGGCGGGTTTCTATCACTGCGTCGTGCTAAAAAGCGACGGGACGGTGGTGGCGTGGGGACACAACGAATTTGGTCAATCGACTGTTCCATCTGGGTTGAACGGGATCATAGCCATCTCGGCGGGCTTTCTGCACACGCTGGCACTGAAACGCGATGGCACGGTGGTCGCTTGGGGTGCAGGAAAGGCAAATACGGGAACATTTCCAGAATTTGGTCAATCAACCATTCCACCCGGTTTGAGTGGGGTGACAGCCATATCGGCAGGTGCTCTGTATTCCCTGGCTCTGAAGCGCGATGGCACAGTCGTGGCATGGGGACGCAACGAGGCCGGTCAAATCACTGCTCCACCCGGACTGAGCGGGGTGGCAGCCATCGCGTCGGGTGGGTCTCACAACATGGTTTTGCGGTATGACGGCTCGATAGTCGCATGGGGGTACAATTATGCTGCCCAATCGGAGATACCTCCCGGTTTGAGCGAGGCGGTGGCTGTTGCGGCAGGTGAGAATCACAGCATAGTGCTAAAGAGCGATGGCTCGGTGGCGGCATGGGGATACAGCTCTTATGGTCAAACGAAGGTTCCGGCAGGGTTGAGAGGAGTAATAGCCATAGCTGCCGGGAGTGACCACACCTTGGCACTCGTCGGCTCGGCGTCTTCCAATGCCCCCACCATCGCCGCACAATCGACTGGAAATGGAGTCGTGCTAAGCTGGCCGGCGACGACAACGACCTATCACGTTGAATCGACCTCGAGTTTGTCAGCACCCATCGTTTGGAATGAGGTGATCGCAAGCCCCCAGACCGATGCCAACTCGATCAGCATCCTGCTGCCTAACGCTGGCCTGCAAACATTCTTTCGCTTGGTCAAACGGTAGAGTATCGAACTGGATCGACCCTGCCGCACCTTGCGCGATGGGAGCCAGGTGAAGGGAGGAGGTTGGTGGCGAGGCGGAGATCTTGGATACGGCCGTGGGGAGGGGGCGGGCGAAGGGGGGCGGGGAGTGGGGAGTGGGGAGTTGGGGGAGGATCGGACGGATCGGTGTCGGAGCGGACTGAGCGAGGATGGGGCGGTTGGGGTGGGCTTTCAGCCCGCGGGGGTTTTTGGGGGCCGGACCCAGCCCGGCGCTGCGCTTGGGCTGGGCTACGATGGGGTTGCGCCTTTGGCGCGGAGGGACATGGGCCGGGGGACGAAGGTGAGCCGCTTGCCGAACCACGAGGGCGCGGTAAATTGTCGCCGCATGAGCGCGGTAAGCGAGATCGAGGCGGCGGTGAGCCGGCTTTCCTCCGGGGATCTTTCGACCTTTCGAGCCTGGTTTGCGGAATTCGACGCGGAAGCGTGGGATCGGCAATTCGAAGCGGACGTTTCGGCCGGACGCCTGGATGCGCTGGCCGAGGAAGCTCTGAAAGATTTGCGCGAAGGGCGATGCACTGATTTGTGAGGCATCGAGCGAGCCCCAAGTTTTGGGCGGGCTATGCCGCACTGCCAAGCGACATCCAAAAGCTCGCGGACAAGAATTTCGATCTGCTCAAACGGAATCCGATACATCCGTCGCTACACTTCAAAAGGATCGGGCGTTTCCGGACAGTCCGAGTGGGGCTTCACTATCGAGCCGTAGCGGTACAGCAAGGAACCGATCTGGCCTGGTTCTGGATCGGGCACCATAGCGAATACGACCGGCTCATCGGGCTGCTGAGCCGGTCTTGAGGAGCGGCGCTCTCCAGAAGCGTCACCTCACGTCAGCGCAACCCGGCGAGTTCCTGGAGCTGGCGCCAGTTTTCGAGGCGGTCCTGTTTGGCGGCGAGGAGGGTGGGGCTGGGGTTGCCGTCGTCGTCGAATTGTTTGGCGAAGCGGCCTTCGGTGCGGGCGAAACGAACGAAGTCGTAGACTTCGCCGGTTTTGGGCTCGACGAAATAATCTTCGTTTTGCGCGGGGTTGCCCTGGAGGCTGAGGCGCTGGCTGATCTTCTCGCCTTTGCGCGGATCGTAGAGGAGCACCGGGAAGGTGCGAGTATCGACGGCGAGCTTGGATTGCTGCATGGCCATGTTGTCGCCCACGCCGTGCTCCGGCTGGCAGGTGGTGTAGACGGAGACGATGGCCGGCCCGTCGTATTCGTTGGCGGCGATGATCGATTTGTAAAAATGATTGGTCATCGCGCAACTCGTTTGGGCCACGAGCGTGTTGGGGTGCATCATGGCGATCTGGGCGATTTCCTTGCGGCGTTCGGTCTTGCCGGGGATGACCTTGCCATGCACGGAGAACTTGGTGTTCTGGCCGGTGTAACTGGCGGTCGAGCTTTGCCCGCCGGTGTTGGAATAGACCTGGGTATCGAGCAGGAGAATCTTGATGTCCATGCCGGAGGCGAGCATGCGGCTGAGGGCCTGGAAGCCGATGTCGAGCATCGCGCCGTCGCCGCCGATGACCCAGAGCTTTTTGCTCTTCCACCCCATTTGATCCCAGCGGGCGCGGACGCCCATCGCGTAGGTCGGCCCGTTTTCGAAGAGGGAGTTGGACCAGGGGACGAGGTAGGGATTGTACGGATAGGTGGAGGCGTAGACGGTGGAGCAGCCGGTGGAATTGATGAGGCCGATGTTCTCCTTGCTGTAAACGAAGCCGGTGGCGGCCAGCATCATACGCAACGCGGTGCCCTCGCCGCAGCCCATGCAGGAGCCCGCGCCGCCGACATAGAGCAGCGAACGCTCCGTGAGCATCATGTCGGTCAGCAACTTGTCGTTGATGAACTGCTTCGGGGTTTCGGGGAGCTTTTGGTAGAAATTGAAGGTGCGCTGGTAGCGCGGCAGCACTTCGCCTTCCTTCTTGAGCATGGCCAGCGCGCCGTGATCGCCGCAGGCATCGACGCATTCGGCGCAGCCTTTGCACTTCGTGGGATCGATGAAAATGCCGAAATAGCCGGGTTCCTGCCCCTTCTTTTCGTAGACATTCCAAAACTTGGTGGTCTTGCCGAACTGCTTGCGGTAGTGCTCGCGATCGGCCGGGTCGGGAATCTGGGCGAGTTCCTCCTCGAGCTTGGAGGCGGTGACCACTTTGCCCAGAATGGCGGTGTCGGGACATTCGATCACGCAGGCCATGCAGGCGACGCAATTGGTGGAATTCAGCTCGGGGATGTCGGGGGCGATGTAGGAGAAGTCTCGCAGAATGGCGGAGCCGGCGGGGATGAGAGACCGCGCGGTGGAAAGATCGGCGGGCAGGCCGAGTTCGGCGGAACCATCGTTGTAGGCGCCGATGATGCGGTCGTTGAAATCGGCGACGTTCAGGACGTCATCCGTGATCGCGCGGGTATTCAGGCGCTCCGTGACCGGGGCCTCTGCGGTTAAGGTGCTCATAAAGTGTCGAGGAACGAATGGGCAACATGTTTGCGAAAACTACTTCACCAAAACGATTTCTTCCGAAGGCGAGCCGGCCGAGCCGATGATCTGCGCGGGAATCTCCTGCACATCTTTCAGGCCTTTTTTGACGCAGGCCAGGTTCTCCTGCACGACGTGTTCGCCGCGCTTGCCGAAATATTTGCGGATGTATTTTTCCACGGAGTCCAGCACCTGCTCCTCGGCCATGCCGCTGCGGGTGGCGAATGGGGTGACCTTGATGAAGATGCCGACGAGCGCGACGCCTTGCATGCGCTGTTGGAGGTCCGGATCGGTGGCGATTTCGCGCGCGATCTTGACGGTGTCCAGATAGAATACGCGAAGTTTTCGTTTGCGAATGAGCTTGCGCCCGAACTCGGGAATGCCGGCCCAGACTTCGGCGGGATCGATCAGGTGGCTCTGGATGAAGACCGATCCGCCCTGCGCGATGCCGGCGAGCGGGTTGCCGAGATTGAAAGCGTTGACATCGTTCAGCGGGATGAATTCGACATGCTCCAACTCGCTGTGGGAGCGGATATGGTCGTCGGCGACGGTAAGGTAGTACGTGGTGGGGAGGCCCTTCTTTTCCGAGCCGTATTTGGGATAGGCCTGGACGTGGAGGTTGAACAGCTCGCCGACGAAGGAGGCGATGAGCTTATTGGTCGTGACCGAGCCGAATCCGCCGACAGAGTGGCCACGCATCGAGAACGCGGCGGGCGGGCGCACATCCGGGTCTTCGCCTTCGGGCAGGGCGAATTCGTGCTTGATGCCCACCACGCTGAATTCGCGCGGCTGGTCGGACATCATGTTCGTGAGGATATCGCCGAAGTGACCGGCGCGGACATCGCGCGACCCGAGGCCGGCGGAACAGGCGTAAATCTTGGGCAACCGATGGACCTCCGGATATTTGAACTCGCCGCGGGAGCCGTAGGAGAGACCGCTGAGGGCATCGGCGAAGGAAGCCTTGATGGCTTGGACCAGCGGATTCGACTGGGCGAGCGGGTTATCCATCCGCTCGATCACGGTGCAAGCCTTGACGTTCTTTAGCGCGGCCACGAGCTGGGTGGCCGGGAAGGGGGCGAAACAGGTGACATGAACGCAACCGACCTTGATCCCGCGCGATTCGCGGAGTTGATCGATGGCCGCCTGGGCCGTTTCCATCATGCCGCCCATGCCGATGAAGGCGTAATCGGCGTCGTCCATCCGGTACGAGTCGATCATCTGGTAGCGGCGGCCGGTCTTTTCGTAGAAGACGTCCATCGCTTCCTGCAGCGCCAGCGGCACGCGATCATAGAAGGCGCGCTGGGCGATCTTGCCCTTCATGTAGGCGTCCTGGTTTTGGACGACGCCGGACATCAAGGGATGGTAGGGATCGAGGAGGCAGCGCAGTTTGCCATTTGGATCGCCCACATATTCCTTCATGAAATCGAGCTCGGGCAGGCGGACATTCTCGATGGTGTGGGTGGTGAGGAAGCCGTCCTGGACGTTGAAGAAGGGCGTCTCGCTGGCTTCGGCGGCGCGGCGGCAGATCAAGGCGAGGTCGCCCGCTTCCTGGGCGTTGCGGCCGAAGAGCATGCCCCAGCCGCAATCCGCCACGCTCATGACGTCGTCATGGCCGCAATGGACGTTCAGCGATTGACTGGTGAGGGCGCGCGCGCCGATGTGGAAGACGACCGGGAGCCGTTTGCCGGAGATGGTGTAGAGGACCTCCTTCATCAGGACGAGGCCCTGGCCCGAGGTGAAATTGGTCACGCGTCCGCCGGCCAGCGCGAAGCCCTCGCACGTCGAGGCGGCGGAGTGCTCCGACTCCGGCTGCACGAAGGCGAGGGTGTCGCCCCAGAGGTTTTTCTTGCCGTTGGAAACTTCGGTCTGATAGCCGGTTCCCATCGTGGTGGAGGAAGTGATGGGATAGGCACAAGCCCCTTGAGTGATGTGGGTCTCGACCCAGGCTACGGCTCCGGCGCCATCGGAGCTAGTCGGAATTCCCGGGTAAGGAAATTGGGTTGATCCATTCTTCATAAATGCACCGAACCACCGCACCTTCGCGCGTCCGACCCTGGCCCATCCGGAGAACACGCTTTGGGCTGGCTTATGGTTAAGCTGCGACGGGCCTAAGCCGAACGCAAGCTAAAACGCGCCGAAAGGCACTCAGAAACGAACATCGATCCTGGACGAACGAGGTTGGAAACGCGAGGGAGGGCTGAGTAACAGGGCAAAAGGCTTCGAGGAAACCGGTACTCTTTTGGGGAGAGTCGTTCGGGCGAGACGCCCGAACGGGGCGGGCGGGCCGCCCGCCCTACTCAAGAGGAGTGGAGTCCGGCGGAGCCCGAAAAAGCAATCGGGTCGAGCAGCATAAGAAACGCCACTCGACCCGGAATCGCGCGGAGAGCGAGGCTCTCCGAAGTCGTTTGCGTTTAGCGGCGGCGGCGGAGACCGACCAGGCAGGTCAGGCCAGCGGCCAGAAGGCCCATGGTGGAGCCGGCATCGGGGACGGCGGCGCCATCGAACTGGAAGTTCGGGCCGAACATTCCTTCGGCGAACGAGCCGTTGCTCGCGGGGTTTGGGAAAGAGAGCACAAAGACAGCGGGCTGGTCGAAGGCGGAGGTGGTGTAAGCAATCTCTGGCGCGGTCACGACGCTGCCTGAGTCTGTCTCGATGTACTGAGTGTCGCCGTTGAATTCTGGCATCGTCATGGCGATGACATACGCGCCTGGGGCCAAGGCGAAGGGCGCGACCGCCGTGTAACGGAAGCCGCCATCCAAAGTTCCGCCCAAGCCATCGGGAACGGTGGTCGAACCCATGAGAGCGGTGTCGCTCACGCGGAAGATGCCGACATCGTGGGGGATGGCGAGGCCATCGGAACCGTTATCGTAAACTCCGAGGCTGGTCACGGTGATGGGGTCCAGCACGTCGAAATTCCAGCCGTAGAGCTGGTCGCCGCCCGAAGTGGCGACAAAGCCACCGGTCCAACCTTGGAGGGCCGGGGTGGCGGCATAGGCCGACGAGCCGCCGATCAAGGCGGCGGCGGCGATGGAACAGAGTAGATTTCTTTTGGGGGTCATAAGCGTCTCTATTGGTCGGTCAATTATCGCGAGCTGGCACATCACCCGGCCGAGCCATCGAACCGGCGATGGATCGAGGCAGCATGATCAGCAAGTCAGAAGAGTGGCAGCAGGCAACGTGCCGGAAGGAGAGTTAAGTTTCAACCATCTTATTATCAACACCTTAGGTAAAGAACTAAAAATCGGAGCCGGAAAGTGGGCGGCAAATTGTAAGATTTGCTTACACTTTTCGCGAAGCTTTCGGCATCTGGCTGGAGAGAGACGCATCGGACGGAGCGCCGGACACATCCAGCCGGAGGCGCGCAGCGGCGGGCTGGAAATTCGTGCAACGGACTGGGGCGAAGGGGAGTCACAAGAGGGACAAATGGACCGGATACCGAACGAACGGGGTGGTTGGACGCGAGGGAGCGGGCCGGGGGAACGCGATCAAGGCCAGGAGAAGAATCATCGCCAATCGGAGGTGCGGGCTTGTTTCGAGGCGCATAGGCAGCAATGCTCGGTTCCAACACACATGGTGAACGCGCCGGAAGTCAGACCGAAGGACAGGATGCAATGCCAGGCGGCCGGGCGAAACGCCTCTGGCCGGCTGGCCTTGTTCGTGGCAGCCGCGCTGCTTCTCGGAGGCTGCAGCACGAAACATTACCGGCAGTCGGCAGACAAGGAGGTCTATACGATCCTGCAACAGAAGCAGCAGGCCACGCTGGGCCGGACCAACGCCTTTACGATCGAGACCCCTTATTCGCAACGGAAGCCGGAGGAGATCAAGTCGCAGGAGATTATCGACGACCGGATGCGGGAAGCGAAGCAAACGCTGACCCTGCCGGAGGCGTTGCGCATCGCGCTGGAGAACAACCGGCAGTACCAGTTGCGAAAGGAGAACCTGTTCCTCTCGGCGTTGAATCTGACGCGGGAACGATTCGCGTACGTGCCGCAGTTCTTCGCGGGCTCGACCGCGACGGGGCAGCGCTCCTCCAATGGCGACACCTCGCTGGCGGTGGCGAACCGGCTGGGCTTCGACAATCTCTTGAAGACCGGCGGGCGGGTGAGCGTGGACCTGGCGAACGATCTCTTGAGTTTTTACACCGGAGGCAACGGGCGTTCAGCGGTCTCGACGATCGCGCTCAGTTTGTCCCAACCGCTGCTGCGGGGCGCGGGAGCGAAGATCGCCGCGGAAAACCTGACGCAGGCGGAACGGAACGTGATCTACGAGATCCGCAGCTTCAGCTATTACCAGGACACCTTCGCCTTCGACATCGTGCAGACGTACTTCCGGCTGGTGCAGCAGCAGGACACGGTGCGGAACCAGTACGACAATTTCAAAAGCCGGGTGAGCCTGCGGGAGCGATCAGAAGCACTGGCCTTCGACCGGCTGGCTCCCTTCCAGGCGGATCAGGCCCAACAGGAGGAACTGGCGGCACGGAACAGCTACATCCTGGCGGTGGAGCGGTACCGGACGAGCCTCGATCAATTCAAGATCACGCTGGGATTGCCAGCGGGGTACGACATCCGGCTGGACGAAAACTCTTTGAAGGAGCTGGAGGAACTGGGGTTGCTGCCGGTGCCGCTGGCGGAGCAGGAGGCCTTCGGGCTGGCACTGGCCAAGCGGCCGGATTTGCTGAACGAGATCGACATTTTCGAAGACAGCAAGCGGCGCATTCTGGTGGCGGCGGACCGGCTGAAGCCGGACCTGGTGGTCTTCGCCAATGCCTCGCTCGATTCGGAGCGGCCGACCGATTACGCGCGGTTCGACCTGAACGATCACCGCCTGAGCGGCGGGGTGAGCCTGGACCTGCCGCTGAACCGAAAGGCCGAACGGAACAATTACCGTTCGTCGCTGGTGACGTTCGAGCGGCAATTGCGCACGCTGGCGCTGTTCATCGATGATTTGAAGACGGATATCCGGAACGATATGCGGACGCTGGAGCAATCGCGGCAGAGCTACGAAATCCAGAATCGCGCGAAGCAACTGGCCGACCGGCGGGTGGAGAGCAGCGAACTCTTGCAGAATGCGGGGCGCATCCAGGTGCGGGATGTGGTGGACGCGCAGACCTCGCGGGTGCAGGCTTACAACGCCGCGACGGCGGCGCTGGTGGATTACCACCTCACGCGCATGCGGTTGCTGCTCGACCTGGGAGTATTGCAGACGGCCAAGGAGAAATTCTGGCTCGAGGCGGGGGAAGTCCCAGCCGAGCAACCTCCTGTAACCGCGGAGGCGGCCGCGGCGTCTAATCAATTGATTACGCCAGAAGAGTTATTTTCCGAATGAGAGACGATCCCGAGGGCCAGGAAAAAATGTGGGGCGCATTTCCGCGCGCCTGGGTGATCGCCGTGGCCGGCGTCGTGGTGCTGGGCACGCTGGCGGTGGGGGTGCGGCGCTGGAACGCGAAGGGGCCGGAGCAGACGCAGTTTCACCGGGTGAAGCGCGGGGATCTGATGATTTCGATCGTGGAAGGCGGGGCGCTGCGGGCGGTGAAGGAATCGGTCATTCGCAGCGAGTTCGAAGGCATTTCCCGGATTATCAGCATCGTGCCCGAAGGCTCGTACGCGAAACAAGGGGACATTCTGGTGGAGCTGGACTCCTCGGAGCTGAAGGACCGCGTCAATCAACAGGAAGTCACGCTGCAGAACAACGAATTTTCGTTCATTCAGGCCAAGGAGAATCTGAGCATTCAGCAGAGCTTGGTGGACAGCCAGATCAAGGAGGCGGAATTGCGGGTGGAGTTCGCGAAGTCGGACCTCGACAAGTATATCGAAGGGGACGCTCCGCAGCAGATCAACACGGCGACGAACACGATCATCATCCGGAAGGAGCAGTTGCAGCGGGCGCAGGACAAGCTGGATTGGACGCAACAACTGTTTAAAAAAGGGTACGCCTCGAAATCGGAATTGGAAGCGGACGGCTTGAGCCTGATGCAGGCGAAGATTTCGGTGGAGCAATCCGAGGAGGATTTGCGGCTCTTCCGGAAGTACGATCTGCCGAAGAGCCAGCGCCGGCTCGAATCGGCCTGGGAGCAGGCGCGGATGGAGCTGGACCGGCTGCGGCAGCGGACCTCGAATCAACTGGCGCAGGCGGAGGCGAATTTGCGGACGAGCCAGCGGGCGCTCGAGTTAACGCAGGACAAGCTGAAGGAACTGAAGCAACAGGTGGAGAATTCGAAGATCAAGGCGCCGCAGGACGGGCTGGTGGTCTATGCCTCGAGCGGGTTCGGGGATCGCGGGCAGACGTTGATCGAGGAAGGGGCGCAGGTGCGGCAGCGGCAGGAGATTATCAAGCTGCCGGATGTGTCGCAGATGATCGTGGAAATCCGGGTGCATGAATCGCATGTGCTGCAGATCCGCCCGGGGCTCGAAGGGTACGTGACGATCGATTCGATTCCCGACCGGCGGTTCAAGGCGCGCGTCACCAAAGTGGCGGTGCTGCCGAATTCGCAGGATCGGTGGATGAACCCGAACCTGAAGGTCTATTCGACGGACGTGTTGATCGAGGACGATCTTCCGGACCTGAAGCCGGGGGCTTCGGCACGAGCCGAGATCATCGTAACGAATCTGGTGGCGGCGCTCACGATTCCGTTGCAGTCGGTCACCACGGTGAAAGGGAAGCAGGTGTGCTTCGTGCAAAACGGAGGCGAGCTGACGCCGGTGCCGGTGACGGTCGGGAATTTCAACGACCAGTTTATCGAAATTCGGGAGGGGCTGAAGGAAGGGGACATGGTGGCCCTGACTCCTCCCGCGAATGCCGCCGATGACGCGGACCTGAGCGGCTCGGTGCTCACGACGGAAGCCGTGCGGCCGACCCCGCCGACCGCGGCGAATCGGTCGGCGCAGGCTGGCGCGAAGCTATGAAAAGGCGGCCGCGCCGAAGGTATGGGAAGTGGGCCGCACTGGCCGCGGGAGGGTTGGCGGCGCTGTACTTCGGAGGGAAGGCTTTCCAGGGCGCACAGAAGCCGGTCTATCCCCCGCACGCGTTTTACGCGGTGACGCGCGGGGATATGCTGATTTCGGTGATCGAAGATGGGGCATTGCGAGCGCTGAACGAGACGGTTATTCGGAGCGGTTTGGACGGTTTGAACCGCGTGATCCAGCTCGCGCCGGAAGGTTCGCAGGTAAAAAAGGGAGAGCTGTTGGTGGAATTGGACAGCTCGACCTTGAAGGACCGCCTGGACGAACAGGAAGTGACTTACCAGGAACGGCTGTTCCAACTGGCCCAGGCGCAGGCGAATTTGAAGATTCAGAAAAGCCTGATCGAAAGCCAGATCAAGGCCTCGGAGCTGGCGGTGGAGAACGCCGAGTCGGACCTGGAGAAGTACCGGGATGGCGATGCGCCGCTCTTGCTGAAGACCGTGGAATCGCGCTCGGGCGTGCTCGCGGAGCAGGTGCGGATCGCGAGCGAACGGCATGAGCGGACGCAGGAGCTTTTCCGCCTGGGGAATGCGACGCGTTCCGAGCTGGAGGCGGATGCGCTGAGCTTGAAGCGGGAGCAGCTCGCCCTCAGCCAGTATCAGGAGGATTTGCGGCTGATCCAGAAATTCGATTATCCGAAGCAGCTCCGGCTGCTCGAATCGAACGTGGCTCAGGCCAGGGATGAGCTGAATCGGCTCAAGCAGCGGACTTCAAACGAGATCGCGCAGGCGGAAGCCGACTTGAAGACGAGCCAGCGAACGATCGATTTCATGGAGGAGGGACTCGAAACGCAGCGGGACCGGCTGAAGAACGCGAAGATTTTCGCGCCGCAGGATGGACTGGTGGTCTACGCCTCGGTCAGCCCCTTTCAATCGATGGGCGGCAACAACGAGCCGCGGCGGGACGAGGGACGCTTTCGCCAGGGCGGGCGAGGCGGCGGCCCGGGAGGCGGCCGGGATGGAAGCAGCGGCGAATATCGCGGAGGCGGACCGCGCGGGGGGCGCTCGAATTCGGAAGGCAGCGGCAGTCGTTCCACCGGCTCTTCGTCGTCCACGACGGAAACGATCGCGGCGGGGAATCAACGGATCGCCTCGGCGGTGAGCGGAAGCGCGGCGACGCAGACCGGCGGCGGAACAGGGAGCGGAGGAGGAGGTAGCGGAAGCGGCGGCGGCGGGGGCGGGCGGAGTGGGGGTGCGAGCGGCTCAGGCACCACGAGCGCGAGTTCGGCGTTCGTCACGTATCCATCGATGCGCCCCAGTTCGACGCTCGGAGCGGCGGCGGCATCCACGGGGAATACGGGCGGTTCGGGCGGCTCAGGCAGTGGCGGCAGTTCGGGGTCGGGCATGTCGGCTTCCGGACAAATGCAGACGTCCGCTTCGTCGCAGTTCAATTCTCGCAACAACTCGCAATTCGGCACGGGCTTCATGGGGAACGAGTCGTCCGGGTCGTCCGGTTTTCTCGAAGAAGGCGCGATGGTGCGGCAGCGGCAGGAGTTGATCCGGCTGCCGGATGTTTCGAAGATGCTGGTCGAGCTGAAGGTGCATGAGTCGCGCGTGGCGCAGGTGCGGCCGGGGATGACGACGCATATCCGGATCGAGAATATCCCGGGGCGGAGATTCAAAGGCATCGTGCGGCGGGTGGCGCCGATGCCCGATTCGCAGGCGAGCTGGCTTAACCCAAACTTGAAGGTTTATCCGACGGATGTGTTGATCGAAGAGGAACTGCCGCTGCTGAAGCCGGGCGTCTCGGCGCGGGCGGAGATTGTCATCACGAATCTCACGCAGGTCCTGACAGTGCCGATCCACACGGTCGCGCGCTGGCGGGGGGATAATGTCTGTTTTGTGAAACGGGGTTCGGGCGTGGTGCCGGTCCCGGTGACGACGGGCTGGTTTAACGAGCAGTTTGTGGAAGTGACGTCCGGGTTGCAGGAAGGGGACGCGGTGTTGCTGGCTCCCGAGGGGGATGAAGCGATCGCGGCCGAGGAGAGCGCCGAGACCAACAGCGTGACCGAGGTGCCGCCGCAGCCCGTTCGGCCCGAAGAACCGGCGGCCCCGGCTCCGGCCGAAGAACGGCGCATCCAGCGCGGGAATTCCGAAGAGGGGGGAGAGCGCGGTTCCGAACGGCGGCGGAATCGGCAGGGATCCGGCAGGCGTCCCCAGAGCAATGGGGACGGGCCGGAATGACGCCGAAAGCCATTATCCGAATCGAAGGGGTCGAGAAGACCTACGACATGGGCGAGGTGCAGGTGCGCGCCTTGCGGGGGGTCGATCTCGAAGTCCTGGAAGGCGATTACCTGGCGATCATGGGGCCGTCAGGCTCGGGGAAGTCGACGCTCCTGAACGTCCTGGGCTGCCTGGATCGGCCGACGGCGGGCGCATATTACCTGGGCGGCGAAGATGTCTCGCAAATGGACGACGATGAACTGTCGCAAGCGCGCGGGCGTCGCATCGGATTCATCTTCCAGAGCTACAATCTGATCCACCAGCTTTCGGTCATCGAGAATATCCAGATGCCGTTGTTCTATCAGGGGCTGGATACGCCGAAGAATAACGAGCGGTGTGAACGATTCGCGGGCCTGGTGGGATTGGAGAACCGGCTCGATCACCGTCCGAACCAGCTTTCGGGCGGGCAGCAACAGCGCGTGGCCGTAGCGCGGTCGCTCGTCAATGACCCGCTGATGATTCTGGCCGACGAGCCGACCGGGAACCTCGATTCCAGGACGGGGCAGGAGATTCTCGATTTGATGGATCGCCTGAACCAGGGCGGCAAGACGATCATCCTCGTCACGCACGATCCGAATACGGCGGCGCGGGCGCGGCGGGTCGTCCACATGAAGGACGGGGTGGTCGACCGCATCGTGGTGAATGAAGCCCGGGTCGTGCCGGCCGCGGAGATGGCCTCCACGGCCTTGCACGAAGAGGTGGAGGGCGGGAACGATCTGTGGCGGCGGTTGATGCGGCCGCTGCGCACGATGCAGATCGGCACGAAGAGCCTCCTGCTGCACAAGCTCCGCTCGGTGCTGACCATGCTGGGCATCATCTTCGGGGTGTGCTCGGTCATCGCGATGCTGGCGATCGGCGAGGGCGCTTCCTACGAGGCGCAGGAGAAGATCAAGAAGATGGGGAGCGCGAACATCATCCTGCGCGCGGTCAAGCCGCCGGAGGACACCAAATCGACGGCCTCCACTTCCGGGCGTGGATCGGTGATCGAATACGGGCTCACCTACAAGGACGCGGCGCGCATCCAGGCCACCATCCCGGGCATCCAGCATGTGCTCCCGATGCGCTTCATCCGGGAGAATATCCGCTTCTTCCGCAACGAAGTGGCGGGCCAGGTGGTCGGCACGCTGCCGGTCTACAAGGATATCTCGGGGATCGATAGCTTGCGCGGCCGGTTCATCACGGAGATCGACGATCTGCACCAGAAGAACGTCTGCGCGATTTCCTCCGGGCTGGCGAAACGCCTCTTTCCCTATCAGGACCCGCTCGATCAGGAACTCAAGATCGGAGCGCATTACTATCAGGTGGTGGGGCTGGTGCGGGAGACGAGCACCGAGGAGCGGCGTCCGCAATCCGGCGATACCGCCGGCCAGCCGCTGGACAACAATGTCTATGTGCCCCTCTCGGCGGCGCGGAGCCGGTTCGGGGAGACGCTGATCCGGCGCTCGGCCGGGAGCCAGGAGGCGGAACGCGTGCAGTTGCACCAGATTACCGTCCAGTTCAAGGACACCACGTACGTCGAAACGGCCGTGCCGCAGATCGAGGCGCTCCTCAATCGGTTCCACACGAAGCGGGATTTCGAATTGATCGTGCCGCTGCAACTGCTTCGCCAGGCGGAGGAGACCAAGCGGATTTTCAACATCGTCCTCGGTTCCATCGCGGCCATCTCGCTGCTCGTCGGCGGGATCGGCATCATGAACATCATGCTGGCCACCGTGACCGAACGCACCCGCGAGATCGGCGTGCGGCGGGCGCTCGGCGCGAAGCAGAAAGACATCACCTCGCAATTTCTGGTGGAAGCGATGGTGCTGGCCATCGGCGGCGGGTTGATCGGGGTGGCGCTCGGCGTGGTGACGCCGTTCGTGGTCTCGCAATTGACCGATATGAAGACCATCGTCACGCCTGTGTCCGTGTTGCTCGCCTTCAGCACCTCGGGCGCCGTGGGCATCATCTTCGGCTGGTATCCCGCCTCGCGCGCCGCGAAGCTCGACCCCATCGAAGCGCTCAGGCACGAGTGATATCGAAGGTTAAGGCGAATCGCTTCTCGCGGATCAAGAGCAGCGGGGCAATCATGCTGCCTTGCTCAGATGCCAACGGCTGTTTCCAAGCGGGGCCAGATCGTCATTCCGGCGGAATGGCGGAGGGAGGATTCCATTGAGGCAGGAGACCGCTTCGAGATCGAGAGGGTCCGAGCCGGGGAATGCTTGCTTCGGCGGATCGCCGAAGCTCCGAACAAAGGGCTGACCGACTGGCTGCCCCCCAATTTACACACTCAACCTCGGCACGGACCGCCAACAAAAGTCGCTCCCCACGCCGTCGTCTACGATTGATCCGGCGAAGGGGCCTTGCTACCCTCTTCGCCATGATTGCCCAGTTCGTAAGGAGGAACTCGAGCACGCCACACAGACTGGTCCATGTCCTCAGCCTCACCGCCGCGAGCATGGCTTGGCCGGAATGGGGGCCGGCCCAGGCCAACGGCCTCTACCGCGAAGGGTTCGGGGCGCGCTCCATGGCCCTCGGCGGCGCGAGCACCGCCCATCCCGACGAACCGCTCGAAGCCATGTTCGGCAATCCCGCCGGCCTGACCCTCACCGGAGAACGTGCCGTGCAATTGGGTGCGGCTGGAGCCTTCGCCGATGGCGAGTTCACCAGTGCCCGGACGCGCGATAGCCTCGGCGGCCTGCTCGGAGCCATGCCCGAGTTCGCCCTCGTCCTCCCCATCGGTTCGGACGCCGTTGCCGTCGGCTTCGGGGCCGGTCCCGAAGCCGCGGCCGGCCTCGACTGGCGCTTCGAAGACGCGCCCGGCGGAGCCGGTGGGGCAACGACTTATGGCGTTCAGCGGCACGAAGCCGAGTTCCTCGCCCTCCGCACCGCGGTGGGAGCCAGCGTCGAGCTCAACGATCGCCTCTCGCTCGGCCTCTCCCTCGGAGCCACTTACAACCGCAACACCCTCGTCTCGCCCTACGTCTTCCAAAGTCATCCCGTCCTCTCCGCCCTCGGCTTCAAGACCCTCCTCGACCTCGAGGCCGACGGCTGGGGCGTGAACGGCACCGCTGGTGTGGTCTACCGCGCTTCCGATCAGGTCACCCTCGGTTTCAGCTACCGCACCCGCACTCATTTCGAAACGCACGGCGAAGCCAACGGCAACGCCGGGACGCAGCTCCAGAACATCGGCTTGGGCGCGGCGCGCCCGGACTTTCGCTACGATGCGGAAGTCGAAACGGTCCTCCCGCAATCCGTCAGCCTCGGTGTTTCCTGGCAGGCCCATCCGCGGGTGCGGGCCCTCGCGCAGATCGATTGGTACGACTGGAGCGCCTCGTTCGACCAGCTCAAGATCAAGCTAACCCAGGGCAACAACGCCGACATCAACGGCGTCCTGGGCTCGAATGCGATCAACGACACCGTGCCCCTGAACTGGCACGACCGAGTCGTCTATCGCACCGGCGTCGAAGTCGATCTCGCCACTGAATGGATCGGCCGGCTTGGCTACACGTATGGTGAAAGCCCGATCCCGGAGAGCACCTTTACCCCGATGAGCGCGGCCATTTTGGAACACACGATCACCAGCGGATTGGAATGGCGGCGCGGCCGCTTTTCCGTGGCGGCGGCCTATCAATACAGCCCGCCCGTGACCGTTCGCGTTGGCGCCAGCGGCCTGCGCGCCGGTGAATTTAACAACACCAGCACCCGCGTCGAGGCGCATACGTTCGGCCTCACGACCGGCTTTAGATTCTAAAAACCGGCTGCCTTGCCCTCGGTCCGGGGATCATGGACCGCGCTGAACCCATCCGCTCCCTGGCTCACGAGCTGCGACGCTCCGGCGTTTTCGACGACCTTGATTTCGTGGCCGCGGCCGAGCAGTCCGGCGATCACCTCCAGGGGCAGTTTCTCGAGGGTCAGCTCACCGGGCTTCCACTGCTGGTGGATCCGGGGTGATGCGACGGCTTGCTCGATCGGCATGCCGAAGTCGATGATGTTGACCAGGTTCACGACCGTCTGGCTGATGATGGTCGGCCCGCCGGCCGCGCCCAAGGCCAGCATCGGCCGGCCATTCCGGAAGACGATCGTTGGGCTCATGCTCGAGAGCGGTCGTTTGCGCGGCGCGACCGCATTGGCCTCCCCTCCCACCAGTCCAAAGGCGTTGGGCACTCCCGGCTGCGCGGAAAAGTCATCCATCTGGTTGTTCAGGACCACACCCGTGCCGGGAATCACCACCTTGGAACCGTAGGTTGTGTTAATCGTGGCGGTGCAAGCCACCCAGTTGCCCTCGGCATCGGCGGCGGAGAAGTGAGTGGTGTGTTTTCCAAAATGACCGGTGCTGAATTGATCCGCCGGACCATGCGTTGGAACCTCGATCGTCCGCGAAAGATCGATCCGTTTCGCCAGCGTGGCCGCATACTGGCGATTGACCAGGCCCAGCGGAACCCTGGTGAAATCGGGATCGCCCAGCCAGAAGGCCCGGTCGGCAAAAGCCAGCTTCATCGCTTCGGCGATCAGATGCACCGAGTCGATCGAGTATGCGCCGTGCTTTTTGAGATCGAAGTGCTCCAGGATGTTGAGAATTTGCGCGACATGCGCTCCACCGGAACTGGGTGGCGGAAATCCGACAATTTCGTAATCGCGATAGCGCGAACGGATCGGTTCCCGCAGTTCGAGCCGGTACTCCGCGAAGTCCTTTTCGGTGATCAACCCGCCGTTCGCTTCCATCCATTGCCCGGTTCGCCGGGCGAAGGCTCCCTTGTAAAACCAGCCGATCCCTTCCTCGGCCAGCGCCCGATACGTGGCCGCCAGGTCCGGTTGCCGCAGGACCTCCCCGGCGGCGAACGGTTGGCCATCGGATCGCAGGAAAATGGCGCGCGCGGCTTCGAACCGGGCCAGGTCGCGAGCCACCGATTGGAGCCGGCCGGCGCCGGAAGCATTTAACCGGAAGCCTTGCTCCGCGAGGTCCGCGGCCGGCAGCAACAGTTGCCTGAGCGAGAGTTTCCCGAAGTGGCGCAGGGCATATTCGTAGACGGCGAGCGAGCCCGGGATGCCGATGGAAAGCGCGCCCGTCTGGCTCAAGTCGGGATCCGCCCGCCCATTCCGGAGAAACATCTCGCGATGGGCGGCGGCCGGAGCCATCTCCCGGCCATCCAGCGCCACCACCGATCCCCGGGCCGTGCGCACCAGCATGAAGCATCCGCCGCCGATGCCCGAATTATGGCCATCCACCACACCCAGCGTCAGGGCCGCGGCAATTGCTGCATCCACCGCGTTGCCCCCCTGGCGAAAGGCCGCGAGAGCGGCATCGGTGGCCAGCGGATGCACGGTGGCGATGGCTCCGTTTTCGCCGAGGACCGCCCCGTAAACAACGCATGGCCCCACGAGGAAGACCGCGACGATCGTCTTGACTCGGGCGATCCATCGCCCCGTCCAACCCCATCCAATTCCTGGCATAGCGCCACGGTACACGCCTCTCACCGGCCGCGCTATGGGGAATCGGCTGGTGCCCTGTCTTGCGGGTTGGGCCATCGCCTTTCCTTACCTCGACATTCGGATTCACGACATTCGGATTCACTTGTCAAACCCCGGGAGATCGTTTGTTATCTCGCCGACCCTGAAATTGCTCGTCTGCCAGTTGCTGTGCGGCGTAGTGGCTTCGGCGTGCGCCGAAGACTCGCGGCCCAGAGTTCGCGCCGAACCCTTGACTCCTATCGTCGGCGCCGGGGCGGGCTTCACCCGCATGGATCCCCGCTCCTGCGGCATCCTGTGGACCAACACCACGCCGCCGGATCGCTACAAAGCCCGCCAGAACTCGATGAATGGCGCCGGCGTGGCCTTCGGCGATTTCGACGGCGATGGCCAGTGCGACCTCTTCCTGTGCGGCAAGTACGGCCGCAGCGCGCTGTTCCGCAATCTCGGCGGATGGACGTTCGAAGATGTCACCGCGGTTGCGGGTGTCGGATGCACCGATCAGATCGCCAGCGGCGCGACCTTCGCCGATTTCGACGGCGATGGCCGCCTGGATCTCTTCGTGACGTCATTCGCCGGGCCCAACGCGTGTTTCCGCAATCTTGGCGAAGGCCGCTTTACCAACGTTACGGAAGCTGTCGGACTTCGCTCCCGCGGCGGCTCCACTTCTCAAGCGCTGGCCGACGTGGATGGCGATGGATGGCTCGACCTTTACACCGCTTATTTCGGCATGGAAGCGATCCTGCGCGACGGGGCCGCCATCTCGACTCGCACCGTGAACGGCCAGCCGGTGGTGACCGGCCGGCATGCGAAGCGCGTCAAGATCGTGGCCGGCAAACTCGTCGAGATCGGTGAACCGGACTTCCTCCACCGAAATCAGGCGGGGACTCGATTTTCGCCCCTTCCTTGGGAACAACAGTTCAGCGACGAAAATGGGCGGCCCAGCGCTGCTCCATTGGATTTCGGGCTCGCCGTCCAGATCCGGGATATCGATCAGGATGGCCTGCCGGACATCTATGTGTGCAACGACTTCCAGACGCCCGACCGGCTTTGGCTCAATCGCGGCCAGGGCCAGTTTCGGGCGGCTCCGCGCGAAGCGTTGCGCAACATGAGTTACGCCTCGATGGGGGTCGACTTTGCGGATATCGACCGCGACGGGCGTCTCGATTTTGTGACCGTCGAAATGCTCAGCCGCAGTCATCGCCGGCACATTCGGCAATCCAGCCCGCGCCAGCCCGCCCAGCGCCTTCCCGGGGTGGATGACGAGCGGGAGGATTTCGCCCGCAATGCGCTCTATTGGAATCGCGGTGACGGCACCTATGCCGAAATCGCCTGGTTTGCCGGAGTCGCCGCCTCGGACTGGTCCTGGACGCCGATCTTTCTCGATGTGGATCTGGACGGCTATGAAGACCTGCTCATCTCGAACGGCCACCTGCACGACGTGAACGACCAGGACATCGCCGCCGGTTCGGCCCAACGGCGCGCCGACCTGCTCGGGTACCCCCGGCTCGAACCGGGCCAGGTGGCCTTTCGCAACGAACGGAACCTGCGCTTCACCGACCGGAGCGTCGATTGGGGATTTCATGTGCCGGTCATGGCCCACGGCATGGCGCTCGGCGACCTCGACAATGACGGCGATCTCGATGTCGTGGCCAACTCTCCCAATGCGCCGCCGTTGATCTACCGCAACGAGGCGGCCGCTCCGCGCATCGCGGTCCGGTTGATCGGCCGGTCGCCGAACACGGAAGCGACCGGTGCGCGGATCACGTACATCGCGGGAGGGCTTCGCCAGATGCAGGAGATTCTGGCGGGCGGCCGTTATCTTTCGGGGGACCAGGCGCTCCGCACCTTTGCCGCGCTGGCGCCTGAAGGGCAGATCGAAGTGGCCTGGCGTTCCGGCGCGCGCAGCACCTTCCCGGTTTCGGCAAACCACCGATATGTCATCGAAGAACCGGCCGCCGGCCAGCCGGCCGCACCTTCGGCTCGGCCCGTTCCGGCACCGCTCTTCGAGGATTGGAGCCAGCGTCTGCCGCATCGCCACACGGAAACCCTGTTCGACGATTTTCAGCGCCAGCCGCTCCTGCCCAAGCGGCTCAGCCAGCTCGGGCCGGGGTTGGCGTGGGTCGACCTCCACGGCGAGGGTCGCGACGCCCTGGCGATCGGCAGCGGGCGCGGGGGACAAGTGACCACCTGGGAGTATCGAAACGGACAATTTGTCCCCGGGCCGATCCTCTCGGAGAAGCTGCCGGACGATAGCGCCGGGTTGGCGGGATGGCATGGTCCCGACGGCTTGGTGCTCATCGCGGGCCTGGCCGGATATGAACAAGCTTCGGCGGAGAACTCGCCTGCGCGTTTTCTTGGCGCATCCAAACTTGAGCCGCTCCCGAAAGTGCCTGATAGCTCGGGGCCGATTGCTCTCGCCGACGTCGATGGCGATGGCGATCTCGATCTTTTCGTGGGCGGACGCCTCAAAGCCGGGCGCTACCCGCATCCAGCCAGTTCCCGGCTCTATCGGTTCGAGGCCGGCCGTTTCGTGCCCGATGAACCGGCCAATGCGCTTCTGCGAGACGCTGGCCTCGTCAGCGGCGCGGTTTTCAGCGATCTGAACGGAGACGGTTTCGCCGAATTGATCCTGGCCTGCGAGTGGGGCTCGATCCGGGTCTTCGCCCATCGAAACGGAACACTGACGGAGGCCACGGCCCCGCTCGGATTCGACCGCTGGCCGGGACTTTGGACAAGCATCGCGGCGGGCGATTTCGACGGCGATGGCCGGATGGACCTGGCGGCGGGCAATTGGGGCTGGAACACCCATTATCGCCGCGCCGGCGGCGGAGGCATTCAGTTGGCCTACGGAGATTTTGCGGGAGACGGCGGGCTCACCGTGCTCGAGAACTATGTCGATCCCGAAACCCAGCGCCGCGTCACCGTTCGCGATCTGAATCTTCTCAGTTCTGAACTTCCGTGGCTTAAGCAAGTTTTCCCCACTCACGCCGCTTTTGCCGAAGCGGATCTCGATCGACTGCTCGGTGACCGCCGCCCCCTGGCTCGGGATGCCAGCGCGACAACCTTCGAATCGATGGTCTTCCTGAATCGCGGCAACCACTTCGAACCGGTTCGCCTCCCGGCTCCCGCGCAATGGGCACCTCTATTCGGCCTTGTGGCCGCTGATTTCGACGGGGATGGCTTCGAGGATCTGTTCGCCGCACAGAATTTCTTCGCCTGCCGCCCGGAGGATGACCGCTTGGATGCCGGGCGCGGACTGCTGCTGCGTGGCGATGGGCGCGGCGGTTTCGCCGCTGTCGATGGAGCGGAGAGTGGCCTTCGCATTTACGGCGACCAACGCGGCGCGGCGGCGGCTGATTTCGATGCCGATGGCCGGCTCGATCTGGCGGTCGCCCAAAACGGCGGGGCCACGCGTTTATTGCGCAACACGCAGGCGCGGCCGGGGTTGCGCATCCGCCTGGCCGGGCCTCCCGGCAACCCCCGTGGCTTTGGGGCGATGCTGACGCCCGTGCGGCCATCTGGCCCCGGGGCCGCCCGCGAACTGGCCTGCGGCAGCGGTTACTGGTCGCAGAACAGCGCCACGACCGTGCTCGCCGTCGAGGCGGGTTCGGCCATCGAAGTTCGCTGGCCGGGCGGCGCCGTCACCCGAACTCCCGTGCCGGAAGGGGCTCGAGAACTCGTCATTTCGGCCCCGGCGAAGTAGCGGCCGCTTTGCGGCGGCGCACCTCTTCCAGGCCGGCCTTGGCTCGCGCCGAAGCTGGGTCGATCCGCAGCGCTTCTTCGAACTGAGTAGCGGCCTCCTCGATACGCCCGGTGATCAAGAGCGAATGAGCCAGGTTGAACCGAGCCTCCAGATAATTCACATCCAGCGCGATGGCTTTCGAGAACTGGACGATAGCATCGTTCACGCGTCCCAATCGGCCATAGGCCGTGCCCAGATTGTTGTAGCCGCTGGCGGTGTCGGGGTTGATGCGGATCGTCGCTTCGAAGTGCGGTACCGCCTGGCTGACGCGATTCATCCGCACCAGCAGATTGCCGAGATTATTGTGCGCCTCCGCGTAGTCGGGGAGGATCTGCAGCACCTCCTCGTAGCGTGCCACGGCCTCCTCGGTTTTTCCCAGCCGGGCGAGCGTGATGGCCAGGTTGTAGAGCACATCCTCCATGCCGGGTTCGAGCGCCAGCGAACGTTTATACAGGGCCTGTGCCTCCTCCAGCCGGCCTTGCTCGAGGAGTTCGTCCGCTCTCAGGGCCAGCGAGGCTCCGGTTTCCGGCGTGTCCGGTTCCGCGGGAGGGGCGTTCGAAGCTGCGACCGCCGGCTGGGCAGCGGCTGAGTTGTTCGAGGTCGATGGAACCTCGGGAGCAGGGGCCTTCGTCTGGCTTGGAACCGGCGGAGCCACCGCAACCGACCGTGTCCGGCTCCGGTTCGAGAGGATCAACCCCGCCACCACCAGGAGAAGGATCCCCACAAACGCGAGGAATCCCGAGTTTGGGCTCGGCGGCTTCGGGGCCGGTTGGGCGCGGTTCACCGGTTCGTAACTACGCGGGCCGGCGTTTGCGCGCAACTGCTTTTCCGTTCGACCCGCTATTTCAGCAGCCGTTCCCCGCCGCGCGAACCGTAGGGCGTCACGCTCGGGCTGAACAAACGAAACGGATGCCCCGACGCATCGAGATCATATTGGAAAAGCAAACCCACCTGATTGGCGCCCTTGTCCCCATGCCGCAATGCTTGAAAGCCATGCCCGTAACCGAGCGAGACGAACCACGCTCCCTTGGGCGAGACATACGTGATCCCACCGCCGAGGCCCGCATGCCAGGATCTCTCTCGAAAACCGTCCAGGCTGTCGACCCAGGCGGTTGCGCCGTAAATACCGATCCGCCAGCGTTTGCCCGGCGTGAACGGGAAGGAATACTCGGCGTTCGCCAGGGCGAAGCTCTCCGCCGAAAGCTCCTCGTAATAGTAACCCGGGATGCTCAGGGGAAATTCCGAGACGAACGGCAGCATGCCCCCGAGCCGATAGCCGCTCAAGCGGTCCGATTCCACACTCGTGCCCGCCGTCAGGCCGACATCGAAGTATTGTTGGGACTCCTCGAAGGTATACTTCAGCATGGCCCGGCCCCAGAACAGGTGGCTGTCGCGCTCCAGTTCGCGGTCGCCCGCGAAGCCGTAGCGGAAAGCTTCGGAGCGCACCAGGGTTTCGTGCCAGAGCGAAAGCTCGAAGGCCAACGGCGCGGTCAGGGAAGGCTCGCGGCCGCCCCAGCGCAACCCATTGCGGAGAAAGATTCGCGAGTGATCGTCGGGCAGGGTGAAGTTCGCCGCGGTATTGTCGTCTTCGTCGAAGATCGAGTAATGCGCGCCGAGGCGGCTGATCCAATTCAGCGGCACCTTGCCCTTCGGGTTGAAGCGATGGTACAGAGCGGCCGAGCCTTCCGCGCCGTGGCCGATGAACGACTCCGTCCGGCGGTACGTTCCCCGCCAGATTTCGGAATAGGTATCCGCGAAGCCGCCCCCCGCCACGCCCACGGCGAGATCGGTATTCGGTCCCAGCAGGCCGGCGAAGCCGAGTTCGCCATCGAGATAGATCGGCGCCACGGCCAGGCGCAGCGTCATGTTGGTGCGATAGAAGCCGGGGTGATTGTAGTAGTAGAAGCCGTAGGCGGCGATGGGCGCGCGGCCTTCCAGCGGCTGATTATAGCCGAGCTGGAACATTTGACGCGGCACGGGGTCGAGCTGAGCGAGGGCGTCGCCACGCCCCGCGAGAATCAACCCGATCATGACCAACCCGCAGCACCAGCGCTTCACGAGCGGCAGTTTATGATGAACCGCTGTTCCCGCAAGGAGCCAATGGGAGTTCACGCTCCGGCCATCGCGTGGCCGGCGATCCAGCCGGTGGTCCAGGCCGCTTGAAAGTTGAAGCCGCCGGTCAGGCCGTCGATATCGAGCAGTTCGCCGGCGAAGAATAAACCGGGGCAGACCCGGCTCTCCATGCTTTTGGGGTCCACTTCGGAGAGGGGGATTCCGCCGCAGGTGACGAACTCGTCCTTGTTGAGACTTTTTCCGGTGACCTGGAACTCCGAACGGGTCAGGCGCTGGATCAGTCGGTGCTGGGCGGCCTTGCCCAATTCGGACCAGCGGGCGGCCGCGGGCACGCCGGATTCCAGGAGCAAGGCGGCCCAAAGCCGCGCGGGCAGCGGAGGGATCGGTCCGCTCGCGACGGGACGGGCGGGCTGGGTCCGGACCCGCTCGCCCAGGGTGGCGCGAAGGGTCTCCTCGCGGAGCCCCGGCAGCCAGTTCACGAGCAGCGGGAAGCGGTATCCGCCATCGTGCAATGGGCGGGCGGCGCGGGCGGAAAGCTTGAGGATCGCCGGGCCGCTAAGGCCCCAATGAGTGATGAGGAGCGGGCCGGTCTCGCGGGTTTTGAGCGAGGGGATCGACGCGGCGGCTTCCGGGACAGAGATGCCGGCGAGGGCGTGCAGCCAGGGGGCCTCGATGTGAAAGGTAAAAAGGGAAGGCACCGGCGGGACGAGAGAATGGCCGAGGCCGGTGGCGAGGGCGGCAAGGCTCGCGGCCCGGGAGCCGCCGGTCGCCAGCAAGACGCGGTTTGCCTGTACGGTCTCTCCGCCCGTCAGGTGCAGATCGAAGCCTTCCTCGCGGCGAAGCAGCCGCTCGACGCCGCAGTTCGGCCGGAGGTCGATCCCCAACCGGCTCGCCTCGCCCAGAAGGCAATCGGCCACGGTGGACGAACGATCGGTAACGGGGAAGACCCGGCCATCGGTCTCGGTCTTGAGCCGCACGCCGCGCTCCTCGAACCAGCGGGCGGCGGCGGCGGCATCGAACCGGTGCAGGAGGCCGATCAAGGCGCGCTCGCCGCGAGGATAGGCGGCGGCGAACTCGCGGGGAGGCTTGGGGGTGTGAGTGACGTTGCAACGGCCGCCGCCGGAGATGAGAACCTTGGTGAGGAACTTCGGGCCTTTCTCAAAGAGCTGGACGCGGGTTCCGGGGGCGGCGCTGGCGCAGGCGATGGCTCCGAAGAAACCGGCGGCGCCACCCCCGACCACGGCGACGCTGGCGCCCGGTCGGCCTGGGGAGGCGGCGTGGGGCGAGGTTCTGGGAGTGGCGGTCACAGGCGGGGTGAGTTTGGGAGGCAGCAGGGCGTGTGTCAAACCGAGCGGTGCTGAGAGGGTGCGGGAGAGGTTGAAGCGGTGGTGGACAATGAACGGGCGGGAGTGGCGGATTGTGGAGAATCGACCAGTGGTCGGCAAAGTTCACAGGCGTAAAGTGTTGATGGGGAATTGTTTCGGATCAATATGAAGACCGAATCAAGCGAGTGGTGAATGAGTGAGGGATTCTGGAATCGTGGTGAATGGCGGAGACTTGATCAGGATTAACAGGATGCAGACGGTGTTCTCGGCGTTGAACCTCTTCGCCCCAAAATTCAAGAACCATGCCAAAAATCGCCCAAAAAACTTTTTCCACTTTCTTCATGGGTAGGACAGTCTTTGACATACCCCCCTCCC
>CAYZKY010000051.1:17419-35371 GCA_964478815.1 uncultured Verrucomicrobiota bacterium | reverse complement strand
GAAATGGTGAAGGGCGGGTCATTTTGGGCGCAGGAAGTCCTATTTACGCGGGTTTTGTGAGGGTGGGCGAGCGCGTTTGCCGGTGGCAAGACGGTGAGCGCCGGGAGGGGGGAGGCTAGGGCCATTTGGCCATAGAACCGCGTTCCGAGGCGCTTCCTGGAGGAAGGGACACGGCGGGGCGGCGGGGTCGCGCGGGGGAGAATCGGAACAGGAGGGGCGAGGGTGTCGCGCCTGTTGTTCGGAATCGATCCGAGCGACCGCGAGTTTGGGTTCGCGATCATGGGATAAAAGATACCGCCGGGGAGGCGGAGGCGCAAGCGGAGGTCTTGTTCTGGGTGCGATCGGAAGTGGCGGTCGGCGTGGGGAAGAGAGACGGAGGTCATCGGCGGGGGCGCCGATGACGGCACGCGAGGGCGCGTGCGCTCCCCCGGGAAGTGGCGGTCAGAAGGGGGGCGTGACGGGCGCACGGTGCCGGCTGCGGGCGAGACGCCCGCAGCGGACAGGCGAGACGCCCGTCCTCCCCGGAACGAACCGATCTAATCCTCCGCTTTGGAGCTTCGCGCTGTCAGGTCTTGGACGGCGCGGGCGGGGTCCTTGCCTTCGTAGAGCATGGCGCAGACTTCGTCGACGATGGGGGTCGGGACACCCAGGCGTTGCGCGAGCCGGTGCGCCGAGCGGGCGGTGGGATAGCCCTCCGCGACCGCCGTAGAGTTGCGGAGGACCTCCTCCAGGGTTTCGCCGCGTCCCAATCGTTCTCCGAAGCGCCGGTTGCGGCTGAGCTTCGAAAAGCAGGTGGCGCACAGATCGCCAAGGCCGCTCAACCCGGCGAAAGTCTCGGCATTCGCGCCGCTGGCCACTCCGAGCCGACGCATCTCGGCCAGCCCCCGGGTCAGGAGCGCCGCTTTGGTATTGTCGCCAAAGCCCAGGCCATCCCCCACCCCGGCGGCGATGGCCATCACGTTCTTGAGCGCCCCGCCCAGCTCGACGCCCAGCAAGTCCGTCGAGGTATAGACGCGAAACGAGGAACGATGAAACAACTCTTGCGCGCGCGCCGCATCGCCGGTGGTTTGCGCCGCCGCCACCGCCGCGGTCGGAATGCCCCGCGCCACTTCGAGCGCGAAGGTCGGCCCCGAAAGAGCCGCCACGGCGGCGCGTGGCGCGCACTCGCGCAATATGGCGCTCATGGTCAGCCCGGAGTCGTACTCGACCCCTTTGGTCGCGCTCACGGCCAACCCGCCGAATCCCGCGAGATGCACCGCCGTTGCCCGGAAGGCGCTGGAAGGCACCGCCAGCAGCACCGCCTCCGCCTCCCGCACCGCTTCCGCCAGGTCCGGCTCGAACCGCCACCCGGCCGGCAGTTCGATCTCCGGCAGGGATTGCACGTTGCGGCGATCGCGCTCGATCTCGCGGAGATGCTCCGGATCGTAGGCCCACAGGGTCAGCGTGTGGCCGTTCTTCGACAGCGGTATTCCCAACGCCGTGCCCCATGCTCCGGCCCCCAAAATGGTCACATTCATTCCCTCTCTCCTTTGGCCCGGCGGGTGAATCGAGGCTCCGTCCCGGCGATGAGACGCCCGATGTTCGAACGGTGCTTGTAGATCGCGAGCGCCCCCAGCAGGGCACCGAGCACGACCAGTTCCTTCGCGTAGCCCAAGGCCCACACCCCCACTGGCAACGCGGCGGCCGCCACGACCGAGGCGAGCGAGACATACCGGCTGATCGCGAACACGAGCAGCCAGACCGCCAGCGTCACGCCCAGCCCGGCCGGCATCAGCCCCAGCAGCACGCCCGCGCTCGTCGCGATCCCCTTCCCTCCCTTGAAGCGCAGCCAGCAGGTGTAGTTATGGCCCAAAATCGCGAACAAGCCCGCCGTCATCGCCAGATATTGCGGTGGCGCATCCCCGAACAGCAAAAATTTCACCGGCACATATCCCTTCACGGCATCGATCAACAGCACCGAAACGCCAGCTCGCTTGCCGAGAATTCGGAAGACGTTCGTCGCCCCGATATTCCCGCTCCCCTGGCTGCGAATATCGATCCCGCGCGCCCGCGCCCACAGATACCCGGTGGGAATCGACCCCACCAGATACGCCGCCAGCGCCGTCCATACGTAACCCGTCACGCCTCCGACTCTAAAACCCGCCCCTCCGTTCAAAAAGCCTAAAGCGTTTCCCGCCGTTCATTCCGGCGCATCTATCAGCTTGGAAGAAACCGGGATTCATGTAAGGTAGCTCCCGGCCCGGCGACCACTCCCGGGAAACGTGCCCAAGCTCATGAATATCGTGGTTACCTGCGGCCCGGCTTACGCTCCGATCGATGGCGCCCGCCGAATCACCAATTTCTCCACCGGCCGCCTGGGCATTGCCCTGGCCAATGCGCTCCAGAGCGCCGGCCACCGCGTGCTCTGCCTCAAGGGCGATGGCGCCACCTGTCCCGACCCGCTCCACACCAAGACCGATCGCTTCACCACCAACGGCCATCTGGCGGAATTGCTGCTCCGGCTCAGCCTCGAAGCGGATATCCATGCCGTCTTTCATGCGGCGGCCCTTTGCGATTTCGAAGTAGAGGCCGTGGCTAACGATCGCGGCGAAACCATCTCCTCCCCCAAATTCTCCACCCGCGGCGGCAAGCTCTATCTGACCCTCGTGCCGGCCATGAAAGTCCTGCCCAAACTCCGGGGCTGGTTTCCGCGCGCGCGGCTTTTCGGCTGGAAATACGAACTGGCCGGCACGACCGAAGAGGCCTTCGCCGCGGCCCGCCGCCAGATCGGAGAATGCGGACTCGACGGCTGCATCCTCAACGGCGCGGCGTACGGCCCGGGCTTCGCCCACTGCCGCCCCGACCGCAGTATCACCGCCTGCCCGGACTTGCCGGCCCTCACCCGTCATCTCGTCGAAGAACTCGCCCTCACCCCTGCGGCACCCATTCCTCCCGTGGCCAATCAGGCAGCCGGTGGCGGCGGCGCAGGCGGCATGTGACCCAACGGAATTACATCTCCACCCGTTCGCTTTCTCCGCCCGCCAACAACCCTCTACCGGTTAGAATAAGTGTCTCACCCGGCCGGCTTCCGTGCGTAAAGCATGGCCGTGCGCAAGCACCTCCCCTGCGCGCTCCTTGCTGGTCCTTCGGGCTGCCTTCGAGGTCAGACCTCCTGCACATCCGCCAGCTCGACCGGCACCACGTCCATCCCCGGGGCGGCCCGCGCCATCAAACCCATCTGCGCCCCGCCCGGAATTTTCGGCAGCGCCGTTTTCCAGTCCGACTCGAAAATCTTCGCGAAATACTCCGCCGCCCCGGCATGCCGCAGCAGCAATCCGGCCTCCCGGTTTTTAATTACCGCCGAGTCCGACCAGTTCTGCGAGCTGACCAGCACTTCCTTCCCGTCCACCACGATCATCTTATTGTGGCAATGCACGAAAAACTCCGGATTGAGCAGGCGCACCTCGAACCCGCGCGCCCGCAAATCGTCCATCTCCCGCTGTAATTTCGGCCGATCCGCCGCCGTGAAGGCGTTCGCCACGATGATCCGCACCGTCAGCCCCGGGCGCGCCTGTTTCGCCCGCGCCATGGCGTCGAGCAATTGCCGGATGCCCGGCTGGTTCGTGCGGATGTACTGCTGCTCGATGACGATCGATTTTTGCGCGCCCGCGAGCCAGTCGGGGATGAGGTCCATATAATTATCCGGAGTTAACACGGGGGTGATCGACACCTTCGAGACGTTCAGCCGCTTGCTGGCCATCAACTTGGGCTTCTTCGCCGGTTTTTTCGCGAGCAGCGTGCTGTCCGCGAATACGTCCGGGGGCTGCAGCGCCCGCGAGAGCCGCCCCTCCGCGTCGAGCTGCAGCTTCATATCCGCCCGCAGAATCCTGGTGAAGAACGCCGCCAGCGCCTTCGATTTGACCGCTACACCGGTGTCCCGGTTGCCGGGCACGAACTTCCCCACCACCTTGCCATCCCCGTTTTTCGGCGCGCTGTTCTTCGAATAGTTCCCCGATTGCACCAGCACCAGCTCGCCATCCACCACGATCACCTTCTCATGCGAGGAGGCGAAGTAGTTCGCCTGCTGGCTGGCGCAGGATGGGGCCACCACGCACTCCGCCCCGTGCCGCGCCAGGTCGGTCATCAACAGCGCCTCCCCCGCCCCGTCCACATCCAGCATCAACGAGACCTCCACCCGCCGCCGCAACGCCTCCAGCACCAGTTCCTTCACATCGGTGCTGCTGAAATCGTAAATCCCGATCAGGATCGACCGTGTCGCGCCCTGCAAGGCCCGCTGCGTGACCGCGAAGGTCGAGTCCGGCGAGGCATACAACGTCAGCTCACCGGTAAAACTCAACTCTTCGACGGCGCGCTTCGTGTAGGCCTCGAGCCGACAGCTCCGGTTCGCCAGCATGGCCGGCAGCGCGTCCCCGGCTCCGACAAACTCGGCTTTTCTCGCTGTTGGAAATGAATTCATAGTCGTTCCCCTTCGCTCCGCATTTGGCTCCGCTCACCCACCTCCTTGGCGGGACCGCTCCGACCGGGTTCGCTTGTAGATACGAACCTCCCCTCTCAAATCTTTCAATCAAAATGCCAACCGCGTCCATTTAGCCCAATTCGGAGCACAATTGAGCGCATACCCCCTTCCAAGGAACATCCGCGCTTGTTTGACGAAGTTGTCGGAAACGCCCGCCGGGTGGCGTTATGCTGGGTGAAATGAACGATCCGGACCTGGAACTGTTGAGTCAGTATGCCCGGCAGAACTCGGAGGATGCCTTCGCCGGGCTGGTCCGCCGGCACCTCAACCTTGTCTACTCCGCCGCTCTTCGCCAGGTCCGCCTCCCCCAATTGGCGGAGGAGGTCGCACAGGCCGCCTTCACCAAGCTCGCCCGCCACGCGCAGACCTTCCCGCCGGACACCGTGCTCAGCGCCTGGCTCTACCGCGTGACCCGCAACGAAGCCATCGATTGTCTCCGTCGAGAGGCCCGCCGCCAGTTGCGCGAGCACGCCGCCTTCGAAATGCATGCCATGAACGCCTCCGACGATTGGGCCAGGATCGAGCCGCTCCTCGACGAGGCGATGCTCACCCTCGACGAATCCGACCGGACCGCCGTTCTGCTCCGTTACTTCGAGGGCAAATCGTTCCGCGAAGTCGGCCGGGCCATCGGCGCCTCGGACGACACCGCCCAAAAGCGCGTCAGCCGCGCCATCGAACGGCTCCGGGCGTACTTCGCCGGACGCGGGGTCCCGGTGGCCACCAGCGGGCTGGCCGCGCTGATCCAGGCCTCCGCCGTTCAAGCCGCGCCCGCCGGCCTCGGCGCGGCCATCGCCGCCGCCGCGCTCCTCGGCAGCAGTGCCGCCGCCGCGGCCGGAGCGGCGCTCCCGATTCTTGTTATGACCACGACTCAAAAACTCGCCGTTGCCGCCGCCCTGGTCCTCGCTGCCGGAGCCGGTTGGTATCACACCCGCCAGATCTCCCGACTCAATGAGGAAAACCGCCGCCTCCAGGCCCAGGTCGCTCCCCTCGCCGAACACATGAGCGATTTGGAACGTTCCCTCCAAAACGCCAACGGCCGGATAACCGCCCTGAGCAACGAAAACGCACGTCTCACGCGCAATTCGGCCGATCTGCTGAAGTTGCGCGCCGCCCACACGCAGTTGCAGCAGGAAGCTGGTGCCGCCTCCGATCCTTTCGTCCAGCAGGCCCTGGATTGGAAGCAGAAAGCCACCACGCTTCGCCAGCTCTTCGCCGAACGCCCCGAGCAGCGGATTCCCGAACTGGCCTTGCTCAGCGACGATCAGTGGCTCAACGTGGCCAAGGAAGCCAGTTTCGATACGGATCAGGGCGTCCGCAAGGCCCTGAGCCAGGCCCGCTTCACGGCGAAAAACTCGTTCGCCCCGGCCCTCTCCGCCGCGCTCGCCGCCTATGTCAACGCGAACGATGGAATGCTCCCCACCGATTTGAACCAATTGCAGCCTCACTTCAAGCAGCCGGTCGAACGGGCCTTGCTCGAACAATACCAACTCCAATTTACCGGCAAGTTCGAGGACATTCCCTCGGGAGCCTGGGCCGTCGCGAGCCGCGAGCTGATCGATGACGAGCACGACTCGCACTGGAACATCGGCCCCAATGGCTACGGCAACCAATCCAGCAAAGCCAAACGGCTGGAGGACGACCTGGAGGAATTGGCGCCCGCCCTCGACGCCTACGCCGCGGCCCGCAACGGCCACGCGCCCGCCAACATCGAAGAACTTCGGCCCTACGTCACGACCCCCGTCCAGGAAGCAATTCTCAAGCGGCTGGAACGCGAGCAGACCAACGCCGCTGCCGCTGGCCGCCAGCCGTAGTCTCCCCCAGCCCGCCAAGCCCGGTCCTGCATTCCGATTGGACAATGGGGAGCGACTTCGTAGCATGACCGCACATGAGCGTACTGATAGTCGGTTCCACGGCGTTGGATTCCATCAAGACACCCAAGTCGGAAAATCCCCGGTTGCTCGGCGGCTCCGCCAGCCATGCGGCCGTCGCAGCCAGTTTCTTCGGGCCGGTCAAAATGATCGGCGTGGTCGGAGATGACTTTCCCAAAAAATACATCGGCCTCTACAAGAAACACGGGATCGACCTCGAAGGGCTCCAGATTCAGCAGGGCAAGACGTTCCACTGGTCGGGCGAATACGAGGTCAACATGAACAACCGCCGCACGCTCACCACGGAGCTGGGCGTGTTCGAAAGCTTCACGCCGCATCTCCCGCAAAAGCACAAGGACCTGCCCTATGTCCTTCTCGCGAATATCGCGCCCGCTCTTCAGCATCACGTCCTCGATCAGATGAACCGTCCCAAGTTCGTCGTCGCCGATACCATGGACCTGTGGCTGAACATCGCGATGGACGACCTGCTCAAGCTGCTCAAGCGCGTCGATGCCTTCGTCTTGAACGACAGCGAAGCCCATCTCCTCACCAAGGAAACCAACATTCTCGCCTCTCTCAAAAAGATTCACCGGCTCGGGCCGCGTTACGTCATCATCAAGAAGGGGGAACACGGGGCGGTTCTCTCGGGACCGGGCGGGCTCTTCCTCGCCCCGGCTTACCCGCTCAAGAACGTCATCGATCCCACCGGCGCGGGAGACTCCTTCGTCGGCGGCTTGCTGGGCTATCTCGCCACCGCGCCGGGCTCCGTCGACAAAAACCTCCGCCGCGCCATCCTCCACGGCAGCGCGGTCGCCTCGTTCTGTTGCGAAGGATTCGGTCTCAATCGGACGACTCGGGTGGCGAAAACCGATATCTCCAAGCGCGTCCGCGAACTGGAAACGATGATGCGCTTGTGACCCGCGCCGCGCGCGGCCGAAACGGATGAACCTCTGGCACACGCAATGGAGCACCAGCCTTCTGGGGCTGGTTGGCTTGGCGTTCTGCACCGGCCGCCTCCTCGCGGCGGAGCCGGAGTTCTCGGATGTTTTCACGGCGGGACGCGACCAGTATCCATCCATCCGCATCCCGTCCGTCGTCGTGACCAAGGGCGGCCGCGTGCTTGCCTTCGCCGAGGGGCGGGCCAAACACGCCGACCAGGCCCAGAACGATCTCATTCTCAAATCCAGCACGGATGGAGGCCAGACCTGGGGCCCGCTCCAGATCATCGCCGAAGATGGGGCGCATTCGCTCAACAACCCGACCGCCGTCGTCGAGCAGAACTCCGGACGCGTCTTCCTGATGTACCAGCGGATTCCCGGCCACTTGACCGAGCACAGCGCCGGCACGGAGACGGGTTATGACGGCACCAACATCTATCGCAACTTCCTGATCTGGACCGACGACGAAGGCCAATCCTGGTCCCGCCCGCTCGATGTCACGCGCTCCACGAAACGTGCCACCGGAGCCACCACCGTCGCCAGCGGCCCGGGCATCGGCATCCAGCTCACGCGCGGCCCTCACCGGGGCCGCCTGATCCTCCCCTTCAACGAAGGGCCGTTCTGGCAGTGGCACAATTTCGCCGCGTTCAGCGACGATCGGGGCGCCACCTGGCAGTATGGAGCCAATGTTCCGGGCGCATTTCTGCCCGATGAAAAACTCGGCCGCCGCAGCCAGATTAACGAAGTGCAGATGGTCGAACTGAGCGACGGTTCCATCCGCTTGAACAGCCGCACCTTCGCCGGGGCCAAATTGCGCAAGACCGCCGTCAGCCGGGACGGCGGCGCGACCTGGTCGAACGTCGAAGACGTCCCCGAACTCCGCGACCCGAGCTGCAACGCCAGCATCCTGCGCTATTCTTTCGACGATGCCGCCGGCCGCGGGCGCATTCTCTACAGCGGCCCCGACAGCTTGAAGCGCGAGAACGGCACGGTGCATCTGAGCCGGGACGATGGCGCGACCTGGCCCGTCCGGCGCGTGCTCTGGCCGGGCAGCTTCGCCTACAGCGTCCTCACCAAGCTTCCGGACGGAAAAGTCGGGTGCCTTTTCGAGACCGACGGCGCGAACCGCCTCGTTTTCGCCCGCTTTCCCATCGCCTGGCTCGAAGCCGGTCCCAAACCGACCCGGCCGTAATCGGACCGCCCCTGCCCCTTCCTCCGTTCAGAACGCCTCCGGGTCCCTGCCCAGTTCCGGCGGCCAGATCGAAAGATCGTCCGGCGTATTGAAGTGCTCGTGGTGCCAGGTCAGTTCCTTTTCCCGCTCGGCGCGCGGGAGCCGCGCCCAGGCCGCCGCCTCATCCCCCATCTCGCGCGCCAGCCACTCGTAATACTCCTCCGAGTAGGTCATCTCCGGCTCCACCGGCCGCACCTTGAAACTCATGGCAACATCTCCTCCATCGGCGGCTGGACTTGCGCCATTTCTTCCGGGGTGGCCGAACTCAGGGCGGCCGCCTCTGTCAACGCGGTGCTGAGGACCTCGGCTCGAACGTTTCCCTCCAACGGATCGAGGGGCAACCCATGCCGGCCAGCAGCCTCGCAAAGCCTCCGATGCTGTTTCGCGAAACTCTCGGCCGTCGGCCACTGCCATTCCTCATCCCGGCGCCAATTTCGAAAAAACTGCTTCCAGGCGCGCGTGTACCGGCTGTGCCGGTGATCGTTCACTTGTTCCCAGATCGTCCGCTCGATGGCCAGCAAACGTCCAAGCGCGAGCCGGTCCGGCGGTGTCGGCCGGTCCAACACCTTCACCAGCGGCCGCCGGCGCGCCGCCCCCAGCCGCTGCTCCGGAGAGGCCGCCGCCCAGGCGTTCAACAGCAAGGCGTGTTCTCGGGCATGCAGGAGCGCCGTGGATTCGCGGCGTTCGGCCAACTGCCGCCCCAAGCCGCCCACCATCGGCCAATCCTTGTCCCGGTCGGTCTTTTTCATTTGCGCGACGACATGTCTCGAGGCCCAGCCTTCGGCATCGATCTCCAGTTCGTCGAGCCGCACCCGCGGCGGCGCGCTAAACAGATCCACCTTGTGCTCCACGGAACTCGCGGAGTCCCAGATCGACAAATGACTCGTCCAGCCATGCCGCAGGTACTCCTCTTCCATTGGCGCGCCGCAAATCTGCCGGTAGGAAATCCTCCACGGGGGCCATCCCTCTTCCAATCCCCCCAGCAGCGCGCGCAACCTCGCCAGGCGGCCCGCCGGCACGATCCAATCGGAATCCTTCGTCGTCTGCTGCAGCCCATAATGGACACACGCCATGCCGGACGTCAGGGCATGCTCGATGCCCGCGTCGCGCATCTTCCCCGCGAAAACCTTGATGAATTCGAGCGGCGCGCTCACGCCCTGAGCATGCGCCGGTCAGGCCGGGCCGTCCAGCCGGGAGACAAAAAGACTCCGCTCGGCGGCCAAAATCGATTCTTAAGCCCGCCAGGGAATGGACGCACCGGAGCGCTCCATCCCGCGTCCAATCGGAATGAGGGCGGAAACCACGAACCGCCCGGCAGCGTCCAGCGCGTCCAAACCACATCCGGTGCCCCGCTTCGTCGCGCGTGCTTCTCCCGGCCACCACTCGGTCTGCGCGACGACACCCCGCACCACGTATCCAAGGGGAATACGCTCCGTCGTTCGTGGTTCTTTCGGAACTTCGAAAGTTTGAGGGAAATGTTCCTGCGCTTAACGGCCTGGCCCGGACACTTGCCGGCGCAGGCTGGGATCGACCGCCGCCGCCGCCGCCGCCACGTCGAAGGACTCGCCCAAAAACTCGCGTAACCGCGCGCCCGTTTCGGCGGGTGCGGCGACCACCTGCCCGTACTCGCAATGGAGCACCTTCACGTACGGCCGCCGCTCCAGCCAATTCACTAATTCCGCCACTTGCCGATCCAGCACCGCGGCCAGCTTCGCGGGCGGGAGTTGCGCGCCCTTTCGCCCCAGCCGTTCGAGCATCGCCTGCTGGGACGCGATGACCTCCCTCAGATCGCGGTGCATGAACACCACGCGGTAGCTCTGGTCGATCGGCAGAAAGGGCAGGAGCTGCGCCACCAGCTTTACCACCTTGCCCCGCGCCTGCGGCACCCACGCCTTGTCGTGCCGCAATTTCGTCGCCGGAGTGAACTCGAAATAACCGCGCGGATTGTCCGTGTCCGCCGCCCGTTCCCCGTCCGTCAACGGCTCCAATCCGCCCGCCGCCAGCATCTGCATCATCATCGACGTCCCCGTGCGCGGCAGCCCCGCCACGATCGTGACTACTTCCGCTGTCGGCTTCTCGGGCCAGGCCGGTCCCAGATGACTTCCCGGCAACTCTCGTGGGGCCGGCATCGATGTCGGTTCCGCTTCCGCCTGTTCCTCCGACGCTTTTGGACCGCGATCCACTCGTTCCGCCGGGGTCGGCCGCGCCAACCCCAAGCGCCATTGCCGGATGCGCCGCCGCCCCTCTTTGGCCAGTCGCAGATGTTCCGCCGCGGCCGGCCAATCCCGCCGGTGCGTGCGATGCAGCCGCGCCAGCAAGCGGTGCGCCTGCGGAAAGGCCGGATTTTGCGCAACCGCCGTCTGCAGTAATTGCATGGCCTGCTCGGGATCCCCCTGCCGATGCCACGCAAACCCGGCCAGAAAATGAGCCCTCGGATTAAAGAATCGCTGCCCTGCCGCCGCCATCGCTTCCGTGGCCGCCTGGGCGTAGTCGCGCCGCCGGAAGGCCACCTCCGCCAATCCCAGCCGGAACGCCGGGTTGATCGGATCCAGCGCCAGCCCTTTCTTGAATTCCGCCTCCGCCTGCGCCCAGTTCCGCTGGGCCAGATGCACCTCCCCCAGCTTGTGCAGGACCGAAGGCCGGTTCGACATTTGGGCTCCGGCCGCTTTCGTCAATTCCGCCACCGCTTCGCCGTACCGCCGCTCCGCCGCCAGCAACGAGCCGCGCAGGTAAGCCAGCGCGTGAACATTCGTATGCGCCCGCGCCCGCAGTTTGCGGAGCTTGTGCATCGTCTTTCGATCCGGCTCCTTCTCTTCGGGCTTCTCCTCTGCCTTCAGTTTCTCTTCGAGTTCCTTCAGTTCCGCCGCCGCGGTCTGCGCGTACTGCGCTTTGCTCGTCTCGATCTGCTCCAGCACGGTGCGCGCCTGGGCCGTATCCCCCAAGGCGAGCAGGAGCGGCAAGAGATGCACGCCGAACCGGCTCTCGTCCGGCCATTCCGTCCACAACTCCCGGAGAATTTCCGCCGCCTCCTGGTGATACTGCGCATCCGCGTAGGCCCGGGCCAAATTGTAGCGCAGCTCCCGCACCGTCTCCTTCACGGCCGTTTGCTGATCCGCCGCCGGTTGCTCGATATAGCCCAAGGCCACGAGTTGGGCGATGGCCTCCTGGTTTTCCACCGCGCTTAACTGCGCGTCCGGCGGATGCTGCCCCGCCGGGTGCGGCCCCTCGACGGCGTCCCATGAGTCGATCGCTTCCAACGGCGGCGGCTCTTTGAAAATGGTTGTCAGGACGCGCCCATCCATGTCCCGCCCTACGGGCAGTCCGAAATGCCGCAGGATGGTGGGGCACACATCGAGCAGCGTCGCCCCGAAGACTAGTTCGTCCCGCCGGATGTTCGGCCCGGCGGCCACGAAAATCCCGAACGGCCGATGCTCCGCCGCCGGGCCGGCCGGTTCGTTCGGCAACACGCGCGGCCGCAGATGGTCGGGGTGAAAGCCGTGATCGGACATCAGAATCACGGTCGTCTCTTCCCCCGCCAGCGCGAGGAGCGTGCCCAGCATGAGGTCGTGGTAGCAATACGCTCCGTCGATCACCAATTTGTACCGCTCGAAGTCCGCCTCGGGCACCCACGCCGGGCGCGGCGGATGATACCGCATGAAGCCGTGCCCGAAATGATCGATCCCGTCGTAATACACCCCCATGAAGTCCCACGGCTCGCTCGTCATCACCCGCGTGGCCGCGGCATGGATTCCGGAGCATTCCGCCACGATCTTGGCAATGCTCATCAACCGCTGATCTTTCTTCTGATCCACCTGCGGCGCATCCGGCACGAACAACCGGAGCAAATCCCCATCGATCTCCCAGGGATGAATCCGGCACTCCGCCAGCTTCGACGCCATCTCCGGGGGATGAATCGTCCCGGGCCGGACCGGCCACGGCTTGTCCAGCGCGGCCTTCGCCTGCTGGTAATGATTCGAGACCATCACTCCGTTGATCGGCTCCGCCGGATGGCTCGGCCACCAGCCCAGCACATGGGTGCGCAGGCCGTTCTGGCTCAGAATATTCCAGACCGCCTTGGTCTTCCGCGACAAATTGGTGATCGGGCGGATCGACCCGTTGCGCGGATCCGGCTCCGAAAACCCGTGAATCCCATGCTTGAAGGCCCGCTTGCCCGTTGCGATCGAAGTCCACAACATCGGCGAGAGCACCGGCTGCAGCGTCGCCATGTTTCCCATGACGCCCCGCTCGATGAGCCCTTGGAGATTGGGCATCTGCCCGGAATCGAGCAGCGGCGTGATGACCTTCCAATCCGCCGCGTCCCAACCGATCAGGAGGAGTTTCTTGCTGACTGCCATGGTGCTCAAGATAGGCTTAGCATGCGCTGAGCCTGGACGCCAGGCAAGGGGTTGAGCGCATGCACAACCTTCGAAGGCGATCCCCAGCTTCCGAGCAGTGGAACAACACGGAGGCTGCGTCGAAGTTTTGTCGAAAGGAATCCGTCTGGTGGCAGCCTACTCTGCGACAGCGTGCGTCCCGCACCGGCGGCGATACGCCGCCAATCCCGCGGCTCCGAGCGCGAGCAAACCCATCGTGGAGGTCGTCTCAGAAACGGCCGCGCCGGTGTCGCCGACGCGGATTGAACGATTCGGAATGTCCTCGTAATATGCTTCCAGAATAGAGACAGTGCCGTACTGCGAAATAAGCTGCACTTTGGCCCAGCCGTAATACAAGTCCGAGGATGCCGCTTTAGAAAATTGAAAGCCAATATAACCAAGTCCGTCAGGTTGGAACTCGTTGGCTCCGCTGCCCAGACCGCTCCAGACAGAGCTGTGAGTCACCTGAAAGGACGGCACGGTGGTCCACTTCAGGCTCGCTCCGCGGACAAAAATCGGGTCGATTACACTTGGACCGCCTCCCAGATGGTTCGTGGCGAGATTAGCCGGGTGAAAGCCATGCGAGACGAGCGTTGGACCGATGCGAAATCCCAACGGAAGGTTGACGATGCCGTCGTTATTTGCAACGACGCTATCCAACGCGCCCGGAGCGCGAAAGCAAGTGTACGTGAGACGGTTGAAGCTATGACTACCCCCATAAGGAAGGTAGCCAAACGAGTCCAGCACGAACTCCGTCTTCCCATCAAGATCGACATCCCATGTGGACCACACCACTGGCGCATTCGCCGGAATTGGCGCGGCCTCGGATTGAGCCATTCCGAGCATGGCCGCCGATCCCGCCAGAGCGGCTGCCTTGGTGAAACCGCCGCGAAGCTGCGGAACCGTTGTCTTCACGACGGAATCGGGGGATCCGTTCGAATCTTTCATACGTTAATTATTGGTACTGTTTCGTGATCGTTCATGGCTGGCCTTAAACGCCATCGCTTTGAGCCAACCCTGAGTCGCGATTTGGCAAGCATATCTCGCGCCAGCAGCTCCTGAAAAGGCAATTCCGGACCGCCCAAATCGATAAGTCTTTTGTTCACAACACTTTCCCGGAAAGGGCTTTAGAAGGGGTCCACCCGTGCTCGCTCAAACTCCAGTGGAAGGATCGGAAAGGTGTAATAATCCTTTACACTTTCACGGAATTGGCAATGAGCGCCGCTGCAGAGAGAAACCCGCCTCTTGCGAGCAGCGCTGGTTCCCGGCCGGGTGCCGGCCTCGTTCGTCCCTCCCAAAAAGGGATCGGCGGTCCAAAGACCGCCGATCATGCGCTCATGGCTGGACCGCGGTCCAGCCTAACCACCACGAAAGAAACTTACGGGCAGAGTTGCAGCACGGGTGCCAGCGCGGAACCGCCGTCGACCTTGCAACTGCCACCCAGGCCCGCCGCGACCCGCACACGGGTGGCGGAGGTCAGCGTGTTGTCGAGCACGTCCGTAATCCCCTGGGACCCGGATTCAGCCACGATGTCCCCGGTGGCGGTGATGCTGCTTTTCTCCAGCTTCAACACCCCTTTTTGGCCGTGCAACGAGGCGAGCAACGCCATGCCCGCGACATGCTGGACGACCGCCTCCGCGACTTCGATCCGTCCGTCGTTCGCCAATCCACCCGCCTCGAGAATCAGCCCTCCCGGAGCCACCCGCCCATTCACGCCGCCCGCCGTCACCTTGGTCAGGCCGATCGACGATTCCCGCCCCGTCAGCCGCACGCTCGCGGCCTGGCGGAAGCGCAGATCGCTCAAATGCACGCTCACGGCGCTTTTCTCCCCTGTCCCGGTGATCGCGATACTGCCGCGGCTGGCGTCGATCGTCGCCTGATCGATGGCCAACAATCCCTCCGTCCCCGTCATCGTCACCCGGAATCCGGCCGGCGCGGCCACGAAGGTGTCGGCGATGAGCCCCGACAGTTTCCGCGCTCCTTGAATGCGGATCGACCCGGTGGCCGACAACCCCTCCGGGGAAACGGTGAGCAGCCGCTCCAGAATCTCCACCGTGCCCTCCTGCCCCACGGTAATATTCAGGTTTCCGGCCGAAGCGCGCAGGTGCGACAAGGTGGACGAAAGCACGCTCCCCACCCCGCCCAAGTTCACCGTGATCGACGGAGCCACGAGCGCGCTCCGGGTCACTTTCACTTCCGCCTTTTGCGGGCTGCGGATCGTCAGCGCCCCGGCAAAGGTCATGGAGACCTGCTCGAACTCGAGCGCGGCCCCCGGCTGGAGGACAATCGTGCATGGGCACCCCACGAGTTCCGTGAGGGGCGGGCGGGCGCCATCAATAATCTTCGCCGTTTGCGTGAACACCACGGTGTTGTTCAGGCTCGTCAAGCAGGCATCCCGCAACTGACTCGTCGTCATGTTCCCCAGCGCGGAAGCGGAGGAGAGCACGGCCCCGGCCAGCAGCAGCGCCAGCCGCGAGTTTTGGATTCGTTCGTTCATATCGTTTGTAGTTCGCATATCTATCTGGATGTCAGTCCATCCTGTTCCCCTTGCATTATGCATGTCGCGTACCGATAAATCCGATTGGCGCTTAACATGTTGCGGTGGAATTCTTTGCGAATATATCCACTCCTAAGATGACCGGGGGAGAAACTGTCGTGCGACACTTCAGAAGTGTCGCACGACCCACTCCTGAGACAGGCCCCGTGCCTCTCGGGCGCGACCGGCCGCCCATTGATCGGCGGCGGGTGATCGACGCCATTCACGAGGTGGTCAAAAAGCGGCAACTAATGGCGGATGCTGCCGATCTGTTTTAAGCCGTTGCGGAGCCGGGCGCGGGGCTGGGGAAGAGGCGGGCGGCGATGAGTTCGAGTTTGCGGGCTTCGGAGAGGCCGGGGTTGTTGCGGATGGAGCCGAGTTCGGCGTGATGGAGGAGGGCGTGGCGGGCGACGCGCTGGCGGAAGGCGTCGTCCACGGCCAGAGCCGCCGGGGGCGGAGCATCGGCCGAAGGCGCTGGGGAGGGAGCGGCCGCGGCCACGGTGGGCACAGCCGGCAGCGGTGAGGGAGCGCCTGGTTCCGGGGAGGGACGGGGTGAGACGGCGACGGACGGGGTTTCGGGAAGGCTGGGCCGGGCCGGGCCGAGGGAGGCACGGGTGCGGGCGAGCTGGGCGAGGATGCGGGCGGCGATCTGGAGGTCGGCGGGTTTCTCGGAGAGGGTGAGCTGGAAGGCTTTTTCGGACAGGGCAGCGAAGGGGGCGGGCAGGAAATCGCTCCCGGCCGGGAGGAGGGCGGCGGCGGCGCGGGATTCCTCGCAGGAATCGAGGTGCTGCTGGAGACGGATCTGGCGGCGGAGGCGGAAGAGAGTCGATGCGCTGAGGCGGCGGCTGATGCCCAGGGGCGGAGGCAGGGCCAGGCGATCGATGGCACGGGAGACCGGATAGCTCTCGAGATTGCTGAGGATGGTCTCTTTTTCAGCGTCGGTGAGGGTGGAGATGATGGGTGAGGTATTCATGGTTTGCATGGTTTTGGGGTGTGCGTTGGGTCAAGTTTTTTCACGTTTCAAGGGGTGAAATTTGCGTAAGTCGTTGGTAAATGGGGGTGGATCGGTCAAGTTGCTTGAAATGTGTCACGTTTGTGTCAAGTTTGGAGAATCGGCGGAGGAAGGCGGGGCGGACGGGAGTCAACACCGTGGGCCGATTGGGGGCAAAGGGGTGAGGCGCGGGAGCGGACGGCGCAGAGGGAGCAGGTGCCTGGCGGAGCATGGGGGCGGAGGCGGCGGAGCTACTGGCTGAGGCAGGGCCAATGCCACGAAAACTGGAAACAGACAGAGTCTTCTGGAACGAGGTCGTTCGGGCGGGGCGCCCGAACGGGACAGACGAGGCGTCTGTCCTACCCAAGAATGGGGGATGAGCAATTAGTCTACATTTCAGATTCATGCGACTAAGGTGAGACTGGTTTTTTAATTTGTCAAATATATTGAAATTAAAATGTAGACTTTTGTGCGTAATTCGCGGAAAATCAAGGAGTTAAATTTTCGAGAAAGCGCGGGAGGGGTCCGTTTAGGGTCACGGAAGATCGTCGCATCAGTCGCATCAGTGAATGCGTGGAATTCTGTCGTCCCTGCGGGACTAAGGCACGTCGTGCCGGTGGACCCACCGAAAAATCGGTGGGCTATTCTCGAACGTCCCTGCGGGACGAAAAAGGCCGGAGGTCGATTTGTAAGAGAGGATCAGTGACGGCGCGCTAGAGCGTTCCGCACTCGGTGCAACCGGAAGGGGTGCGGGGGGTGCAATCGATGACGCGGCCGCGGCGGTCCTGCTCGAAGGTGCAGCAGGCGTCGAGCATTTCGCGGAGCAGGGCGCGCCCGCGTTGCACGCGCGACTTCGCGCCCGAGAGGGACAGGCCCGTGCGGGCGGCAAGCTGGGCCTGGGGAAGCCCCTCGAACTCGGCGAGCAGGATCGCTTCCCGGTAATGCGGGGGCAGGTTATGCACCATCCGGCGGAAGGCGGCCGTCAATCCGGCGAGTTCCCCGGCTTCGTCCGGCTCCTGTTCCGCGGCCAGGGTCTCGGGCAATTCGACGGTGGGCCGGGCGCGGCGGTAGTGATTGACGATCGCGTTTCGAGCGATGCGGAAGAGCCAGCCGGGCAGGCGGGTGGGGTCGTCCAACTGATCGAGCGAACGCTGGGCCTTCAGGAACACTTCCTGAAGCAGGTCGTCGGCGTCGGCTTCCTGGGCGACGCGGCGGCGAATGTAACGCCGCAGCGGCTCGACGAGATCGGCCCAGTTTTGGGCAGGGATGGCGTTCATCCGGCGGAAGGCGGTTTGACGGCTTCGATGGTGGCGGAGGCGACCATTTCCTCGATCTTCCGGCCGGGAAACCATTGGCCGACAATTTCGCGGCTGCGATCCTTGGGGGCGATGCGAATTTCGGTGAAGCCGGCGGAGCGCAGCATGGCTTCGATTTCGATGGCGGGGGAAGCGCCGGCCACGCAGCCGGTGAGCAAATCCCAATCGCGCCGCAGCTCCGCC
>CAYZKY010000051.1:0-17388 GCA_964478815.1 uncultured Verrucomicrobiota bacterium | reverse complement strand
GCGACGACATCCGAAATGGCGAGGCGGCCGCCGGGCTTGAGCACGCGAAAGGTCTCGCGAAAGACCTGGGCTTTGTCGGGCGACAGATTGATGACGCAGTTGGAAAGAATCACATCGATGGTGGCATCCGCGACCGGCAGATGCTCGATCTCGCCGAGGCGGAATTCGACCTGGGCGAGGCCGCTCCGGGCCTGATTGCCACGCGCTTTGGAAACCATCGCCGGGGTCATGTCCACGCCGATGACGCGGCCGGCGGGGCCGACGGCGCGCGCGGCGAGAAAGGCATCGAAGCCCGCGCCGCTGCCGAGATCGAGGACGCTCTGCCCGGGGCGCAGCGACGCGATGGCCAGGGGGTTGCCGCAGCCGAGGCCGAGATTCGCGCCCTCCGGGGCGGCGCCGGCTTCCTCGGCCGAGTACCCGAGGAGTTCCGCCCCGACCGAGGCGATGGAGCCCCCGCCGCAACACGCAGCGGCCGGCGCAAGGGTTTCTCCGGCGGGATCGGGCGCTGCACAACACCCGCTCCCGTTCGCCGCGCCGCCGGCGAGGGCGATCTGCCCGTACCGTTGCCGCACCGTCTCCCGCACCTCGTCGTGTTCCAGAACCGTGTTTTTCATAATGGCATCTGCTTGTCTTGCTTACTTTGTGAGCGCGATCCCGCACCCGTTTCAAGCGTAATGACACGGGGCCCGGCCAAAAGACGCACGGAACGAGCGGGCGAGTCACGGACGCGAGGCGGATTCCCGCTCCGGCCGCCTTCGCCGCGCGCGGCGAATCCGGCCAGGATTGCAAAATGAAAATTCCTTGCTAGTTTGGAGCCGGGCACGATACTGCGCGCCCGTTCGCGGAAGCCAATGTAGCTCAGTGGTAGAGCAACGGTTTCGTAAACCGTCGGTCGCCGGTTCAATCCCGGCCATTGGCTCCAGTTCTTAAGGCTTGGGCATCAAGAGGTTAGGGGCAATGGCTTTAAAACGGATACTCAGAACGGACACCGATTTCAGCGCTTCGCGCGCGCGCCCGCCAACTCCTGCCATCTCTGAGCCAACGCTTGCGGCGGCGATGGCGATGATGAGGTTCATCATTGAGCGGCTCAGGGTTTCGCCCATGTCGCGGAGTCGCCATGTTGCCAGCCGCCGCCGAGGGCCTTGTAGAGCTGGATGATGGCAACCCATTCACCGACCTGGGCCTGGACCTGCGCGCGTTGCGTGGGGTACAGCTCCTGCTGCGCTTGCAACACTTCGTAGTAGCTCGAGCGTCCGCCGAGGTAGCGCTGCGTGGCGAGGTCAACGGATGAGGCCAGGGCCACGGCAGCCTGCTCGTTATACCCGCGAGCTTCCCCAAGTTTTTCCCGCGCGATCAGCGCATCCGATACTTCCTGAAAGGCCGTCAGAACGCTCTGCTCGTAGCCTGCCTTCGCTTCGTCAAACTTCGCCTTGGACGCTCGATAGCGGGCGCGGAGTTGCCCGCCTTGAAATAACGGTCCGGCGAGCGAAGCCCCCACGTTCCACATATTGGCAGAACCGGCGGTAAAGGCCGATAGTTCCGGACTGACTTTGCCAATGAAGGTGGTTAATCCGATTTGCGGAAAGAAATTGGCCAGGCTTGCGCCGATGTTCGCATTGGCGGCGATGAGTAATTGTTCCTGCGCGAGCAGGTCGGGGCGGCGGCGCAATAATGCACTGGGCAATCCGGCGGGGATGGCTGGTGTCACCCGCGCGCCATTGGTCAAAGAATGGCGCGCGATCGGACCCGGGTTGCGCCCCAGCAGGATGCTTAACCGATTCTCCGTCGCGGCGATGCTCAGTTCCAATCGCGGAATAATGGAGGCAGCGTTGGCCAGCGCGGCGGCGGCGCGATCCGTTTCGAGCTTGGAGGCGACGCCGTTGTTCAGCCGGTCTTCAAAGAGCCGAAGACTGGAAGTGTAGGCATTCGTGGCCGCACGCTGAATTGCCAGTTCCCGGTCGAATTGCAGCAACTGGAAATAGGCCGTCGCGACATCGCCCACGAGCGCGGTGGTGATGGCACGACGAGCCTCGTCCGTGGCCAGATACTCGGCGCGGGCGGCTTCGCCGAGACGGCGAATGCGCCCCCACAGATCAATTTCCCAAACGGCGCTCAGGCTGGCCGCCGCCGAACTCTCGGTCGCGCCATGCAAGGCGGCGGGTGAATTGAAGAGGGCGTTGCGACCTCGTCCCACATTCCCACCATAGCTCACCTGCGGGAAGAGCGGCGCGCGGGCGGCGACCGCCGAGTGGCGGGCCTGCTCGACGCGGGCGATGGCTTTTCGCAGATCGTAATTGTTGGCGATGGCGGTGGAGATCAAGTCCAACAACTTCGGGTCTTTGAACACCTCCCACCAAGGCAGATCGCCGAACGAATTCGTGGCCTGGCTTGCGGCAAAACGAAAGCCGACAGGAGTTTCCACGGAGGGTCGTTGGTAGTTCGGGCCGACGGCGCAACCGGCCATGAGCACGACGGAGCAAAGGCCCATGACGAACCGCCAGTTCCAGTTCTGATACTTAATGCACTTCATGGGCGGCCGGAGTGAGTTTGATTTGGTCCACGGGGTGAACTGAGGGCTTGAACCGCTCCGTCAGTTTCCGAGTCACGACGTAAAATACGGGCGTGAGAATGAGGCCGAACGCGGTCACACCCAACATGCCGAAGAACACGGTCGTGCCGAGCGCCTGCCGCATCTCCGATCCTGCACCTTGGGCAAGCACCAACGGAACAACGCCAAGGATGAACGCGAAGCTCGTCATCAGAATCGGACGAAGGCGGAGCTTCGCCGCCTCGACGACCGCATCCACGATGCTTTTGCCGGTGTCTTCCAGTTGTTTGGCAAACTCCACGATGAGGATGGCATTTTTACTCGCCAGCCCCACCAGCACGATAAGACCAATCTGCGTGAAAATGTTGATGTCCATCCCGCGAATCCAAATCCCAGCGATGGCGCTGAGCAAACACATCGGGACGATGAGGATGATGGACAGCGGCAGGCTCCAGCTTTCGTATTGCGCGGCGAGCGTGAGGAAGACCAGCAGCACACACAGGAGGAAAATGTAGATGATCGTATGGCCCGCAAGCTGTTCTTGATAGGTCAACTCCGTCCATTCGTAGCTCATGCCGGGCGGCAGTTGCTTCGCGGCGAGTTGTTGCGCGAGGGCGATGGCCTGGCCGGAACTCACGCCGGGCAGCGCGATGCCGTTGATGTCGGCGGCGGGATACATGTTGTAGCGGATGACCTTGTCCGGGCCGGTGGTTTCGCGAACGTCCACGAGCGCACCCAGCGGGACCATGTCGCCGGCGGCGTTGCGGGCCTTGAGCCGGCGGATGTCCTCGACGCGGAGACGGAAATTGGCGTCGGCCTGCGCGGTCACCTGATACGTGCGGCCGAAGCGATTGAAGTCATTCACGTAAAGCGAGCCGAGGTAGGTTTGCAGCGTGTCGTTCACTTCGCCGAGCGTCACGCCCATGCTCTTGGCTTTGACGCGATCCACATCCACGAAGATTTGCGGCACACGCGTGGTGAACGTGGTGAAGACCTGCGCGAGTCCGGGAGTCTGGCTGCCGTCGACCATCATTTGGAACGCCGTGCCGCCGAGCGTGTCGAGTCCCAGGTCCGCGCGATCCTGAATCATCATCTTGAATCCGGCGGTGGCGCCCAACCCCTGCACGGGCGGCGGCGGCAGGACCAACACCAGTGCGTCGCGCAGTTCTCCATACTTTGCGTAAAGCTGGCCCAGGATGGCCTTGGCGGACTGGTGCGGGTCTTTGCGATGCTCAAATCCGTCGAGCGAAACGAACATCGTGCCGGCATTGGGCAGGTTCGCGCCGACGAGCACATTGAAGCCGGGGAACTCGACCGTGCCGTTCACGCCGGGAATGGTGCGGGCGATTTCACCGGCGCGCGTGATGATTTTATGCGTGCGCTCCAGGCTCGCGCCATCGGGCAGTTGCGCGAACACGATCAGATAGCCCGAGTCTTGCGGCGGAATGAAGCCCGTCGGAAGATTTTTGAAACCGAACCCGGTCAATAAGAGCAACCCGGCATAAACCGCCATCGCGATGCCGCCGCGCCGGACGGTGCTGCCGACCGCGCGGGTGTAACCGTTCGTGGTGCGGTCGAATCCCTTGTTGAACAACCGGAAGAACCAGCCGAGCACGCGCTCCATGACCGCCGCGAACCAATCCTTCTTGGCATGGTGCGGCTTCAGGAGCAGCGCGCTGAGCGCGGGCGAAAGGGTCAGGGAGTTGAACGCGCTGATGACGGTGGAAACGGCGATGGTCAGCGCGAACTGTTTGTAGAACTGCCCGGTGATGCCGCTGACGAACGCCGTCGGGATGAACACCGCGCACAGCACCAAGGCGACGGCGATGACCGGCCCGCTGACTTCGTTCATCGCTCGTTTGGTGGCTTCCACCGGGTTGAGTCCGAGGCCAATGTTGCGCTCGACGTTCTCGACCACGACGATGGCGTCATCGACCACGATGCCGATGGCGAGCACGAGTCCGAACAGGGAAAGATTGTTCAGCGAAAAACCAAACGCCTGCATCACCGCGAACGTGCCGATGAGCGACTCCGGCACGGCGAGCAACGGAATGATGGACGCGCGCCAGTTTTGCAGAAAGACGATGACGACGAGGACTACCAACAGCACCGCCTCGAACAGCGTACGCACGACGGCAGTAATGGATTCGCGCGCGAACACGGTGGTGTCATAAATCACGCGGAAGTCCACGCCGGGCGGGAAACCGCGCTTCAGTTCCGCCAGTTTCGCCCGGACGGCGTCGGACGTTTCGATGGCGTTCGATCCGGGCAATTGCCAGATCACGAGCGCGGCGGCGGGTTTGCCGCTCAGTTGCGCCATGATGGAATAATCCCGCGCGGCCAGTTCCACCCGCGCGACATCATGCACATGGATGACCTGCCCTTGCGCGCCCTGGCGAACGATGATGTTCCCGAACTGCTCTTCGTCGAGCAAGCGACCCTGGGTGCTAACCGTGAGTTGAAAATCGTTTCCCGCCGGGACGGGTGGCTGTCCGATCGTGCCGGCGGCGACCTGGAGGTTTTGCTCGCGGATGGCGCGCACGACATCGCCGGCGGTCAAGTTGCGCGAAGCGAGGCGCTCCGGGTCGAGCCAGACGCGCATCGAATAATCGCGGGCTCCGAACACGGTTACTTCCCCCACGCCGGGGATGCGGGCGAGTTGATCCTTCACTTGCAGGAAGGCGTAATTGCCGATGTAAAGCTCGTCGCGCGAGTCATCCGGCGAGATGAGATGCGCCACCATCGTGAGGTCGGACGATTTCTTCGTCGTGGTCACGCCGATGCGCCGCACTTCCTCCGGCAATTTCGGGAGCGCGATGGCCACGCGGTTTTGCACGAGCACCTGCGCGGTGTTCAAATCCGTCCCGAGCTTGAACGTGATGGTCAGCGACATCACGCCGTCGCTTGTCGAGGTGCTCGACATGTAGAGCATGTTCTCGACGCCGTTCACCTCCTGCTCGATGGGCGTGGCCACCGTCTCCGCGAGCACTTTCGGATTCGCGCCGGGATAGACGGCGCGCACCACGACCGTCGGCGGCACGATGTTGGGATACTGCGCGATGGGCAGTTGGAACATCGCAATCCCGCCCACCAGGACGATGACGATGGAAAGGACCGCCGCAAAGATCGGGCGGCGAATGAAAAAGTGGGAGAAGTTCATGCGAGGCTCATCACTTGTCCGCGGCGGCCGTTTGCGCCGGCGCGTCCCAGGGCTTCGCTTCCACGAGCATCCCGGGCCGAACTCGCATCAACCCTTCAACGATGATCTGCTCGCCCGCCTTCAGCCCCTCCTTCACGACGCGCAGACCTCCAATCATCGGGCCGAGCTTGACCGGACGGAACTCCGCCTTCTGCCCGGCCCCGACGACATAGACAAATTTCAGCGATTGGTCCGCGCCGACCGCACGATCGGGAATCAACAGCGCGGGATATTTTCCGCTGCCGGGAATGCGCATCCGGGCAAAGAACCCTGGACCAATCGCGCGCTCGGGATTCGGAAACACACCCCGGCAGCGCAGCGTCCCCGTCGTCGGATCTATTATATTGTCCACGAAGTCGGTGAAGCCCGTGTGCGGATAGCCCGACTCGCCCGCCAGCGCCATCTCGACCGGAATCGGCTGGTCGAGCGCGCTCTCGCGTTTGCCCTCGCGGCGGAGCTGGATGTATTTCAGAATCGAGCGCTCATCCACGTCCACATAGCAGTACAGCGGATCTTGCGACACGACCGTCGTCAGCAACGTCGCGCCCGCGCCCGAAACGCCGCCACTAATCAGATTGCCCTCCGTGACAATGGCGCGACTGGTGCGCCCCTGGATCGGTGAGCGCACCTCGGTGAACTCCAGATTGAGTTTGGCGGATTCCATGGCGGCTTGGGCAGCCTTCAGGGCCGCCAGCGCCGAGGCATGGCTTCTGGTCCGGGTGTCGAAATCCTCTTCGGAGATGGCCTTGGTCGCGATGAGCCGCTTGGCGCGTTCGGCGTCGTTCCTGGCCAACTCCGCCTGGCTCTCGGCACGCTGACGTTCGGCTTCCGCGCGGTCGTAATCCGCCTGATACGGCCGCGGATCAATCGTGAACAGCAGATCGCCTTTTCTGACCTCCTTGCCCTCCTTGAAATGCACTTTGTCGAGATAGCCGCTGACGCGCGCCTTGATCTCGACGGTCTCAGGCGATTCCAATCGCCCAATGTATTCGTCCCACTCGACCACTTCGCGCTCGACGGGTTGAACGACCGAAACGGCCGGGGGCGGCGGGGCGCTTTGCTGCGGGGGTCTTTTACAGCCCGCCATGAAGAGGATGGAAAGAAGGGCGGTGAAACAGAGGCGATTTAGATTCATGGAATTCACTCCTTGGCCTGCGTGGGCGCTTCGACGAACCAAAGCAATTTGTCCACACCAGGCGAAACGCCCGTGAACAGATCGGCTGTGCCCGCATCACCGGCCCGGGTGGCGGCATTCATGGCGGCGCGGGTCGTCTTCCCAAACCCGGCCAGCGCATCGGCTAAAGCCGAAACGTGTTCGAAACCCGACGTGATGCCGGGCGGGTAGGCGCTTAGCCGCGAGTTCCTGGCAACATATTGGACCGTGCCGAAGGCGATCCCGCCAAGCGCCACCGCGCGCTCGGCGATGTCATTGGAGAATTCCTCCAACTCCTCCGCGATCTTGTCGAACAACTCGTGCAGCGCAATGAACTGGGGCCCTTTCACGTTCCAATGCGCCTGCCTGGCTTGCAGCCCGAGGTCGAGCACATCGGCGAGCTGCTGGTTCAGCGGGGCAACCATCGCGCCGCGGGTTTTCTCGCGCAAATCATTCGTGGTCTGGTGGGGCTTTGTTTTCATCCGTTGCCGTCAAAAGGCGAAGCAATCGCAGCCCGTGCCGAAGAATCCCGCGTAGCGGTGACGAGCCGCGTCAATCCCGGCGAGGAGCTGTTGCGCGGCGTGGGAACAGCCGTGGCGATGACACTCGGAGGTGTGCTCCTGCGCGATCGGAACACCCGCGCGCGCTGCCTTGCGAACATCGAGAGGAGCGCCATAGCCGCCAAAGACCTTCACCGGCGACCATTCGGGCAGGACGGGAAGCGCCGGGGGCGAGTGCGAAGCAAATTCGCCCGTGGCGTGAACCACCTGGCCACCGACCACGGTGAGCACGGATTCGATGCTTTTGATGTCCTCGTCCGGCACGGCAAAATAGTCATCCGTGAGCGCGACCAAGTCCGCGAGTTGGCCGACCGCGATTGCCCCTTTCTTCCCGCTCTCGGTCGAAAACCAACTGCTGCCTTGGGTGTAAAGCCGCAACGCTTCCTCGCGGCTGAGGCAGTTCCTGTCCGGGTACATTGAGACACCGCCGACCGTTTTTCCAGTAGCCAGCCAATAAAGCGACACCCAGGGGTTGTAACTCGCGACGCGGGTCGCATCCGAGCCCGCCCCGACCGGGATGCCAAGTTCCAGCATCCTGCGCACGGGGGGAGTTCGTTCGGCGGCCGGCCTGCCGTAGCGCTCCATGAAATATTCGCCCTGGTAGGCCATGCGATGCTGAATCGCGATGCCGCCGCCGAGTGCTCGTACGCGCTCCAGGTTGCGATCCGAAATCGTTTCGCAATGATCGAAGAACCAGTTTAGTCCCTTGAACGGAACATCCCGATTTACCTCCTCGAACACATTCAGGAAGCGCGCGATGCTTTCGTCGTAAGTCGCATGCAGGCGGAACGGCCACTTGTTCGCGGCGAGCAGCGCGACGACTTCCTTGAGTTCGTCTTCCATGGATGCGTTCAAGCCGGGGCGCGGTTCGAGGAAGTCCTCAAAGTCGGCGGCACTAAATACGAGCATCTCCCCTGCGCCATTGCAGCGGAGGTAGTCGTCCCCTTTGCCCGGCCCGGTCATTTTGATCCAGCGCGCGAAGTCCTCCTTTTCCTGCTTCGGTTTCTGCGTGAACAGATTGTAAGCGATGCGCAGCGTGAGTTCGCCGCGGCGGTGCAACTCGTCAATGATCGCGTAATCCTCCGGGTAATTCTGAAATCCGCCGCCGGCGTCGATGATGCTCGTGAGGCCAAGGCGGTTCAGCTCCCGCATAAAGTGGCGGGTGGAGTTTAACTGATGCTCCGGCGGCAGCTTCGGGCCTTTCGCGAGCGTGGCGTAGAGAATCGTGGCGTTGGGCCGTGCAATGAGCAGGCCCGTCGGATTGCCGCTGTGATCGCGCTGGATTTCTCCGCCGGGCGGATTCGGCGTGTCCTTGGTGTAGCCACAGACGCGCAGCGCGGCTTTGTTCAACAGCGCCCGACAATACAGATGCAGAATGAACACCGGCGTTTCCGGCGCAGCGGCGTTGATTTCATCCAACGTTGGCATCCGGCGTTCGGCGAATTGAAATTCGCTCCAACCGCCCACCACACGCACCCACTGTCCAGGTGGCGTGCGCTGCGCTTGCTCGCGCAACATCCGCAAGCCGTCTGCCAAAGAAGGCACCCCGTCCCAGCGGAGTTCCATGTTGTAATTCAAGCCGCCGCGAATGACGTGCAGGTGCGAGTCGTTGAGTCCGGGAATGACGCGACGGGCTTTGAGATCGATCACCTTGGTGTCCGGCCCGCGTTGATAGGCTTCCGCGTCGTCCACGCCGATGATGCGACCGTCTTTCACGGCAAGATTCGTCGCGTCGGGATGCTTCCGGTCAAGCGTGGTGATTCGGGCGTTGTAAAGAATCAGATCCGCGTGATTTTTGTTTGTCGGCGTCATAACACATCCTCCCAGAGTTCCGGCCAGCGCCGCAGCACCGGCGTTGATGAAATCCCGTCGTGACGAACTGCGGTTCATCGCGCTTGATCCTTGCCGCCTCCAGGATGCAGCCAGCCATCCAGCGCGCGCGTGACCACCGGCATGACAATCCAGGTGAGCAGCGCCACCATCGTGGCGTTGAACACTAAGCTGGCCAGCAAAAATGGCCAAGGCTGAATCGCCCGGCCCAGCGTCAGATGCAAAATCGCAGCAGTGGGAAAGACTCCGAGAAACGCCGCGATGGCCATCTTCCATCGCGGCGGCGGACCGTGCGGCGCGCGAAACCATGCTTCGAGTCCTGTGAGTTGGCGATATACTGGTTCGCCTTCCGTCAGCGCCCGCGCCCGCTCCTCCCACGCTTTGAACATCGGCGATCCATAAAAGTCATCGCGCTCCCACGGGTTCGCGAATGTGCGCAGGATGCCGTATTCGCGGGTGTCCGAGCCGGGGGCGGGCGTGAGCATGCTTGCCCCCCAAACGCCGCCGTGCGTGAACGAGGCTTGAAAAAACTCGCGCAACGCCGCCTGAAATTCCGCTTCGCAGCCGGGTCGCACGCGGCGGGTGATGGCAACGTGGATGGGCATCAGCAGCCTTGGGTTGTTGTCTGTCGATCTGAAATGCCCATGTCGTTTCAAGGCCGAGCGTTGAGGAATTCCGCAAGCGCGGGAATCGTGATCTGCGGCGCTTCATCCATGAGCCAATGCCCTGAGCCGGAAATCACCCTGCCCTCGACCTGGGACGCAACCAGTTTGGTCTGTTCCACAAGGAAGTTGCCGCTGGCCTTCTCGCCGGCCAGCACCAGGACCGGCATGGAAAGCGGCTTGGCGCTCAACTCGGCGAAGTCCTTTGCATCGCGCTCGAAGCTTTTGAAATACTCGAAGCCCGCGCGCATACCGCCGGGTTGAGCATAGGCTTTCGCGTAGATTCGCCGGTGGGCCTCGGACACGGAATGTTTCGGATCGGCGGCGAAATCATTCCAGAAGTGCTCGAAGTAGGTCCGCTCGCGACCCTTGACCAGCGCCAGCGGCACTTCGCCGTAAAAATGGAAATGCCACAAGTCGTGCATCAGCCATACGCTTTTCCAATCGCCGATGCCAGGAAGGAAGGCGTCCATAAGGACAAGACGCTCGGTTTCTTCTGGAAACTGAGCCGCGTAGGCATAAGCCACCATCAATCCGATGTCGTGACCGACGACGCTCGCTCGCTTGAATCCCAGCGACGTGACCAGCTCATGAATGTCCACGGCCATGTTCTTTTTATCGTAGCCGGATTCCGGCCTGGATGATCCGCCCGCGCCCCGCAAGTCGGGGACGATGACCGTGTGATTCTTTGCGAGCAGCGGCATGATCGGATTCCACATGTGACTCGTCTGCGCGTAACCGTGCAACAGCATCACCGGGCTACCCTGGCCGCCAATGGAGTAGTGGATGCGAACTCCATTGACCTCGGCGTCGTGCTCGGTAAAACCCGCAGGCAGCTCGTCGGCGTTCGCCGATAGGGAGGAGCACGCGAAGAACATCGCGACGACGAGGCTGGTTGCGCCGCCCAAAGAATTCAGGCGGGGCGATAACGATTGAGTTTTCATTCGATCTGGGTACGCAGCTTTCGCTCCCAGAGCGTTTAATGCGCCTTCCTGGGCACGACTTGCGGCTTCTTCGCGGACTGCGGCGCTTTGTGAACCATCGTATAGGCGTATTCGACGCCCGCGCCATACGCACCGCCCTGTTGTTTGATCAAACCCATCAACGCGTCGTAGTGCTCGCGCCGCGCCCAGTCGCGCTGCCATTCGAGCAACGCGGCGATCGTCGTGAGCCTGATCGCGCCAGCTTGAACCATGCGGGACAGCGCGGCCTCGTGTGCCACTTGAGACGTTGCGCCGCAGCAATCCTCGACGACGTAGATGTTGTAACCCGCGCCGATCATTTCGATGGTGGGCCAGGCGACGCACACTTCCGTCCACAATCCGGTGATGAGGATGTTCTTCCTGCCGGTGGCTTCAACTGCTTCGCGAAACCCGGCATCGTCCCACGCATTCATCGAAGTGCGTTCGACGACATCTTGACCTGGAAACACATCCAACAATTGCGGCCAGATGTAGCCGCTGAAGGATTCTGTCTCCACGGCGCTGAGCACGGCGGGCACTTTGAATTCCTTCGCGCACTTCGCGAGAAGCGTCACGTTGTTGATCAGCGTGGCGCGATCCATGTTGGCAACACCGAAGGTCATCTGCGGCTGGTGGTCAATGAATACGACAGCGCTGTCCTGCGCCGTATAGAGTTTGTGGTATTGGTTCATGTGGTCTTTTATTTGTTGTGTTTTGCTGTTTAGTCTAGATCGAACGAAGGGAAGGCGCGCGCTTAGAGCGTTTCAAGAAATAGTGGATGCGAGCCGTATCTCCTTTTCATCGTCGAGCGACGCTCCGCCGCGATCTTGGCTGATTACCCGCAGAATGCGATCGCTATCGAGCCAGCCCTGATCGGCGTGACCGCGCTCACGGGCATGACGAATCTTAATCATGGACAAGGGTTAAAGGACTGGTGCGGGGCTGGACCGATTGAGATCGCATCCGTCGGACTTGGAGAGCAGCGCCGATCAGAAACATGAGAAACAAGACGCCGGTCGCGGCCTGCAACTCCGGGCCGTCTCGATCGGCGATCAGCGGCGCTCTCACCGGCAGCCGCGTGGTCGTCTCGACCACGGTTGGAATCCAGTGGAACAAGAACGTCGCCGAATAGCTGACGACCTCAATATAGCGCGAGAGGCTGCCCAATTTGCCCTTGCCTGCCAGCGCCGCGACGAACAGAACCACCAGCGTAATAATGCCGAGTGCGTGCGGCTTGCCGAACCCGCCATGCTGCATGATTGGGAAACCGGTCAGGCAGGTGAGAATCGTTGTCCAGATATAGAGTCGGCCGACGCCGTTCCGCGAGGTGATTTCCTTGTCGCGAACAAGGGCGGCGATTCCTGCGCCAAGGGCGACCAGGCTGATTGCCGTATGAACGATGCCGAGATTCGTTAAGCCAAGCATGATGTTCTCCTTCAGCGATTGCCACCCGAGATGACGAGCGTCTCGCCAGTAATCCATGAGGATTCCGGCGAAGCGAGAAAGACGGCCGCACCCGCGATGTCCTGCGGTTTCCCGATGCGGCCCAGCGGCGTCTGGGCTTCGACTTGCTTGCGCATGTCAGACGCCGTGATGCCAGCCGAGTGCGTCCCCTCCGTTTCCACCATGCCGGGATTGATGGCGTTGACGCGAATGCCGCGCGGGCCGAGTTCCTTGGCGAGCGAGCGCGTCATCGCATCCACGGCGCCCTTCGTGCCGCTATACACCGACGCGTAGGGGAATCCCAACGTGCTGACCACCGAACTGATGTTGACGATACTGCCGCCGGCGGAATCGAACAACCGCGCCGCCGCCTGCGTGGCGAGGAGGAGGCCAAGCACATTCAGGTTGAACTGTTTGTGGAAGTATTCCTCGGTCACCTCCTCCATCGGCGAGAACCCGTAGATGCCGGCGTTGTTCACAAGGATATCGAGCCGGCCAAACACCGTCTTTGTCTCGGCGAACAGACGCTCGATGTCCGCCTTCTTCGACAGGTCGGCTTGCACCGCCACGGCCTTTCCGCCGCCGCTGGCGATCTCGGCGACGACTTTGTCCGCGCCGCTCTTGCTGGAGGAATAGTTGACGACGACGGATGCCCCTTCCGCCGCGAGTTGTTTGGCAATCTCTGCGCCGATGCCTTTGGAAGCGCCTGTGACCACGGCGATTTTGTCGGACAGTTTCTTGGTGCTCATGTGAATGGAGAGTTGTTGTTTTGGTTTAGGACTTGGCGAATTCCAGCAGGTCTTTGTTGAACTGCTCCTTGCTCGTGTCGCCGAGACTGTGCGAGCCGCCGGGATAAATCTTCAGGACGGAGTTCTTCACCAGCGTGGCCGAGAGTTTTGCGGAAGCGTCGATCGGCACGATTTGATCGTCATCGCCGTGAACGATGAGAGTCGGCACGTCGAACTTCCTGAGGTCTTCGGTGAAATCGGTTTCGGAGAACGCCTTGATGCAGTCGTATCCGTTCTTGTGGCCGCACATCATGCCCTGCATCCACCACGATTGAATCAATCCCTGCGAAACCTTCGCGCCCGGCCGGTTGAAATTGAAGAACGGCCCACTGGCCACGTTCAGGAAAAACTGCGCGCGATCTTCGAGATACGCCTTGCGGAAGCCATCGAACACCTCCATCGGCAAACCGCCGGGGTTGTTTTTCGTCTTGAGCATGATGGGCGGCACGGCGCCCATGAGCACCGCCTTGGCCACGCGCTTCGTTCCTTGCCGCCCGATGTAACGCGCGACTTCACCGCCACCCGTCGAGTGGCCGACCATCATCACGTTTTTCAAGTCGAGCTTCTCAAACAGCTCGGCCAGATCGTCCGCGTACTGATCCATGTGATTGCCGTCCCACGGCTGGCTGGAACGCCCGTGCCCGCGCCGGTCGTGGGCGATGCAGCGGTAGCCATGCGAGGCGAGGAAGAACATCTGCGCTTCCCAGGCATCCGCCGACAATGGCCAGCCGTGGCTGAAGGTAATGACCGGGCCATTCTTCGGCCCCCAATCTTTGTAATAGATCGTCGTGCCGTCTTTGGTGGTGAGAGTGTTCATAGTTTTTTCGATCTTTGCATTAGCCAGGTTTTGCCCAGGAGATTCTCCGGCCGCGCTCCACATCGGCAGACGTGCGGCGACGACCGCGCCGACGGCGGCAGCGAGAAATCGACGACGCGTTGTGCCGTTCATCGTCGCTGGCATGGTTAAAGAGTTCATTTCAGGCTTTGGTCGAGTTGCGGCTCATCCGAGCCACACTGAGAGAAGCGAGAAGCGAGGGCGAAAAGGCCAACGGAAGCTAAAAAAATGGCAGGGCTATGCCCCCTTTATTTCGTTAAACAGCCACGCGCGGGCAAAGGTCCAGTAGTTCTTGACCGTGGAAACAGAGAGATCGAGAGCTTGAGCAATCTCCTCATTCGTCATGCCGCCGAAATACCGAAACTTCACGACTTGCGCCTGGACGGGATGCTCCCGCGAAAGTCTTTCGAGGGCTTCGTCCACGGCCAGCAGTTGATCATCCTCGGCCGGAGCCGCCAGGCCATTCTCCTCAAGTTCGACACGCTCGTACTGACCGCCGTGACGCAGCGTTTGCCGCCGCCGCGCACGGTCGATAAGAATTCGGCGCATGGCTTCAGCCGCCACGGCAAAGAAGTGCGCGCGATTTTCAAACTTTCGATCGCTCGCGCCGACCAGCTTCAACCAGGCTTCATGGACGAGCGCGGTAGGCTGGAGTGTTTGCCCTGGGGCTTCGTGGGCCAGTTTGTAAGCCGCCAGACGCCGCAATTCTTCGTAAACGAGTTCGAGCAACTGAGCGGCGGCCTTCGGGCCGCCCTGTTCCATCGTGGCCAGCAAGACCGTGGCATCGCTCATATTCGCGTACGAGGATTGCACCGTGGATGCGAGTGGCAATGACATTCGCGTTACGGTTGGCCGACGGTATTTTCCGCCGGTTGGGACCGGAGGAGTGCAGAGGCCTCGTCCAGTGCAATGCGCGCGATGAGCCAGGCCACCCATGAGCCGCCGAACTTTTCGGTGCCGCGCTCAGGAGTGATCTTCGGCGCCAATGCCTCGCCTTTAGTCAGCATGGCGCGCGCGTCAGCCGGGCGGCCGAGTTGCCAGTTCGCCATCGACAGCACGGCGCAGGCATGGGCGCTGGCGTAGGCGGGAGAACTATCGAGGGCCTTTTCGGCCCACGAGACGGCATCCGCATAGCGTGCCAGCCGATAACTCGACATCGCCTGGCACACCTGAAAATAAGGCAATGCCGCTGCTTCCCCGCGGCCCCGGCTTACGGCGGTGCCGGCCAATTTGTCCACCAAATGCAGATCCACGTCCGGGTTCGGCCACAGCAAACAATCCATCGCCACCCGCTCGGCCCAGTAAGGATTGATGGTGTCGGCGAATGCGGCGAGAATCTTCCGGCACAATTGTTCATAGGCCGGACGGTTGCGGGTCACCACCAGCAGCGGCGCGAGCATGTGGTAATGATAGTGTTCTGCCGGCTGATGCTCGATGCACCGAGCCGCATCGGCCGCGGCCTCTTCCCACCGGCCCTGGCGGCCCATGAGATCGGCCCGCTGAAACAGGAGCTTGACGCTCGCGGGCTTGCTTAAAAGCCCGGAGGTGAGCGCTTCCCCAAGGAGCTTTTCCGCTTCGTCGAGTTTCCTTTGTTCACGAAGCGCGCGGACGAGTCCTTCGACTTCCGAAACGGTCTGAGGATCTTCATTTCCGTGATGCTTGCGCCTCAGTTCCAATGTCTGCCGGCGCACCGCCTCCACTTCCGTCCAGTTGCCCTCCTTTTCCAGCGTGGAACCGAGACCGGTCAAAGTGGCCAGGACGTCAGGATGCTCGTCGCCCAACAGCTTGCGCTGGATGGAGAGGGCGGCGTTCAATACGGCGTGGGATTCGGTGAGATTGCCGTTTCCCCGCATGCGCTCGCCGAGCACGTAGATGGACCTGGCTAAATCGGGATGATCGTCGCTCAGATACTTTCGCTGGATGCCAAACGCTTCTGTTTCCAAGGCCTCAGCCTCGCCCAGATTGTTCCCCAAGACCCAGGCCAGGTCCGCCAGCGCTGCCGCCACCAACGGATGATCGTTGCCGAGCAATCGGCGGCGCATGGCCAGCATTTCGCGCGCGGCGTTTTCGGCTTCCGGGCGCTGGCCAAGATCACCCAGAATGATGCAAAGATTGCGCAGGGAATCCGCCACATCCACATGCTCGTTTCCGAAAAGCCTTCGCCTGATCTCCAGGCTCGCGCGCGTCAACGCCTCGGAATCGGCGAGTTTTTTCTGGCGGCGATACACCGCGCCCAGATTGTTCAGCGTCGTGGCCACATCCGCGTGTTCGTTCCCGAAAAGCCGCCGCCGAATGACGAGAGCCTCCTGGTAAGCGGTCTCGGCCTCAGCCAGCTTGCGCTGCTTCCAAAGTGCCATGCCCAGGTCGTTGAGCGCCGAGGCTGCTTCCGCGCTGCCTGGTCCCGTCAGCTTTCGGTGAAGTGCGAGCGCGGTACGGGCCATCGCCTCCGCCCCTTCGTAGTTCCCGATTTCCACGTAGAGCCGTCCGATCAGACTCCGCATCTCGGCCTCCACCGCCGGCTGGTTGCCGATTTGCTCACCGATGTGTTGCGCGGTCTTGTCCAGAATCTCCCGGAGCATTTCCGTGTTGCGCCCGCGAGCCACGGATGGCCCGACCCCTTCCAGCATGTTCTTGAGAAATCGAGTCGCCTGCCGGCTCCTCTCCTCCTCCGTCTGCGCCTTCCGCCGCGCGCGCCGCTCGTTGGCGAGCGACGCCGTCACGGCAGCCAGACTTAGCACGATGAGCGCGGCGATGATCCCGATGCCGACGGAGAGCGATTTGTTCCGCTGCACCGCCTTTTTGAATTTGTAGAGCTTGCTGCATGGACGCGCGGAAACGGTCTCGTTCGCCAGGAAGCGTTTCACGTCGAGCGCCAGACCGTTGGCCGTTTCGTAGCGGCGCGTGCGATCCTTTTCGAGCGACTTCATCACGATCCAATCCAGATCCCCGCGCACCGAACGGATGAGATGCGGCGGCTCAGACCGGCGATGCTGCGCCACAGTCGTCAGGTCGGCCGCGACCATCGTGCTCAGGCGCGTCGAAGGCCGGGCCGGTTCCACTTCGCGAATCACACGGCGAATTTCATCGAGACCGGCCTTCAGCAGCGCCCCGCCATCAAACGGCGTCGAGCCCGTCACCAGTTCGTAAAGCAACACGCCAAGACTGTAGATGTCCGTGCGCGTATCCACGTCCACGCTGGAAAGGGCGGCCTGCTCCGGGCTCATGTAAGCCGGCGTGCCGATGAGCATCTCGAAGGCGGTGAACAAGGTTTTGTCGGTCAGCCGCTGGCTGTTGCTGGTCGCCTTGGCGATGCCGAAATCAATGACCACCGGAAGCGCCGCGCCCTCGACGGTCGCCGTCACGAGGATGTTGGAAGGCTTGAGGTCGCGGTGGATGATCCCCTTCTGG